>JASHRK010000425.1 GCA_030037405.1 Acidimicrobiales bacterium
ACAACTGGTCGATCTCTTCCGGCCTCACGACCCTGAGCACGCGCACGAACACTTCGAGCCGGCTCAGATGGCAAAGGTCTTGGGTGTGTGGAAGCCGAACTTCATTTACGCCGACAGGTCGAGGGAGCTCGTGTGCTCGATCGTCAAGGAGGTAGGGTTTGCCGCCGAGCTGACGCATTACGACGTACCCAAGCCGCGCACGGCGTTTCCGGTGGGCCACCTGACGACGGGAGTCGCCTTTGCCTTCCCCTGGCACCGCGACGTCTGGTACGGGGCTCCTCGTCAACAGATCAACTGGTGGCTGCCTGTGTTTCCGGTGCGGGAGGATAACTCCATGGGCTTTGACGTTCACAGCTTTGCCCGCGGGGTGCCGAACACCTCGGACGGCTTCGATTACTACGAGAACAACAGGTCGCGGCTGACGACCGCCACTCAGGTGAAGACGGAACGGCAGGCCCGTCCGGGAGCGATCGACCATCTGCCGACCGAGGAGCTCATCGTGCTGCCGGCACCGGGTGCCGTCCTGCTGTTCTCCGGAGCACAGCTCCACCGGACCATTCCCAACACCTCGCAACGGTCCAGGTTCAGCGTCGACTTCCGTACAGTCGATACCGCCGACCTGACGGCGGACCGGGGTGCGCCGCTCGTCGACGTCCACTGCACCGGTACCTCGATAAGGGACTTTCACAACATCGCCGACGACTCGCCCTTTGGCGAAGAGCTCGTGACGACACTGTTCGGCCCCCCACCGCCTGGTGCCCTCCTCGTCTTCACCCAGGCCGAGGCGGAGCGATCCGCCAGGTTGGCCTGACGATTCGCTTTACTGCATCGGCCGCGCGTGCCTTCTGGCGACACGACCGAGCGGACGCGTCGCTTCGGCCGCCGCCAGGACGAGAGCGCCGCTTTGCAGAGCGCTCCCCGGCGTGCCCTGCTGACCACCCTCGACCAGGGAAACTCCTCTGTATCGAACTTTCTCGTCTCGGTCGTCGCCGCTCGCTTCGCCGGAGCGAAGGGTCTCGGCGCCTTCACCTTCGCCTATGCCTTCTGGCTCCTGCTCGCCGCCGTGCATCACGCCCTTGTCACCGATCCCATGGCCATCGAGAACGACGCCGCCCAACCGGATGCGACGAGCAGGCTGCAGCGAGGACTTGCTGCTGAGCTGACCCTGGGGCTGGCCGCCACGGCGATGTTCGTCATCCTCGGAGGCATCTTGATCGTCGCCGGCCAGAGCACTTTCGGTGTCGGCCTTCTCGCCTTTGCACCCTGGCTCGTCGCCCTCGAGGTACAGGATTACTGGCGGTGGGTGGGCTTCATGCAACGCCGACCGGGGAGGGCGCTCGTCAACGACACCGTGTTCAACGGCGTGTTCATCGTCGCTGTTGCCGTCGCCTACGTGGCGGGGTTGCGCTCGGTCCCGGCGGTGACTGCGGCCTGGGGTTGCGGGGCTCTGGCCGGTGCCCTCTTCGGGCTCTGGCAGTTCTCAGTCCGCCCCTCGCTCAGGCACGGTCTGGCGACGTTGCGAGCCCGACCCCACCTCAGCAGAGGCCTTGCCGGCAACTGGATCGTGAGCTGGGGCAACAACGAGGCGACGGCGCTCCTCGTGGGCTTGATCCTCGGGCCGGTCGGCCTCGGAGAATTCAACGCGGCGCAGACCCTCGTGTACGGTCCGACGTTGGTCCTCGTCCAGGCGGGCGGGAGCATCGGGTTGCCGGAGGCATCGGCCGCCCGTGCCGCGCATGGCTGGGTGGGACTGCGCCGTATCGGGCGCTTCGTCACAGCGGCGGGCGTGCTTGCCGTCGGTCTTGTCGGCATCGTCGTTCTCTTCTTCGGACGCGACCTGTTGAAGCTGGTGTACGGGCCCTCCTTCGCCCACTACTGGATCGCCTCGGACCTGTTCGCCGTGAGCGTGATCATCTCCGCTGTGGGCCTTGGCGCCATACTCGTCTTGAAAGCGTCGAGGCACACTTCGCAGCTGTTCCGCGTCAGCGTCGTCAGCTTGGTTGTGTCGGTTGTGAGCATCTGCGTGCTGGCGGAGATCGACGGCGTTACCGGTGCGGCCGCTGCCGCGGTGGCGTCTTCGACGATCGGCCTTGCTTTCCTCTTGTATTACAAACGGTCCGCGAACTTGAGCGAGGCCTCGTGACGGCCCGAGCGGTGTACGAGAGCGACCGAAAGCCGTAACCAGCGGGCGCGTGGCGCCCAAAGGACTCCGCTGACGTCGCACGGGTCATGTGGTGGGTGGAGGCTGAGAGTCCGCTGCGCCTCAAGGCCTGACGAGGACCTCGTCCGCGCAAACGAGCGGATCCGGTCCCGCACCGTAGAGGCGGTGGAGCCCGAATGCTTCGAGGATCTCCAAGGACCGCTCGATCTGGGTCCGCGGGACCTCGTTCTGCCACCTGCGGCGCAGTTGCTCCTGGCTGGGCCTGTAGTCGAGCCGCGACGTGGTCGACGGTTGCAGCAGCAGCGCCGGATCTGGTCGCCATCCCGACCAGAATGCGCTGCGTCGCCGGACAAACGCGGCCAGCCTGTCGAGCTCTGCCTCTCCCGATCGCACCAGATCCTCGTAAAAGACGACGTGGGTCGAGGTGCAACTCAGCATATGCACGGGGAGGTAGTTCTCGAGACACCAGCGCAGCACAAAGCTCGACACCGTGTGGCGTTCCGAGGCGGCGACGGACTCTATCAGGGGAGCCTGCGCCGAGAACTGGCCTGTGATAAGGCCGCGTTGCTCGAGGATCTTCTCCAGGTCGTCTTTCCAGCCGAGGGTGACGGCTGAGTTCGCCGTGGCCACGGGATGGCGTAAGAGCAGGATCAGGGGCACTTCGGGGAAGTGTGCAGCAAAATAGGGCGCCAGGTTGGTGGTGTAACAGTCCTTGATTACCCGACCCCGCGGTAGCCGGCTCGTGTTGCTCCTGTCGACGAATAGGCTCCGGATCCTTCCGCTGAGCACCGTCTCGAACACCCGGTCGAGCTCAGGATCGTCCGAGTCAGGGTCCGCGTAGCAGCCGCGGGCGATATTGCGCGATTCATGTACGAGGGCACCCAAGAACGGCTCGAACATTAACCGCTGGCGGTCGTGATGGACGAGCACTTCACTTAGCAGCGTGGACCCGCTCCGCTGGCTGCTGAAGATGATAACGCTCCGCGAAGAACTGCCCACCAAGTCGAGGTAGGCGACACGCGGAGAAGCGATTACCTTAGGTCCGTCGAGGAGGAGGTGCGGTCGCTCCACGCAGCGCTGCACGAGATAACGAAAGTACCGTGCCCGCCCCGTATCGGGAATCCTCGCGTTCGTAGGCTGGTACGCAGTTCTATCCAACTATCCCAGCATACCGTATCGTGAGTAGGCATGGG
>JASHRK010000426.1 GCA_030037405.1 Acidimicrobiales bacterium
CCTACCGCCTCGACGGCGGCGAACACCGGGGCGGGGGCGAGCACCATGCCGGCGCCTCCGCCGAAGGGAGAGTCGTCGACAGATCGGCGAGGGTCGTCGGCGGCAGACCTCAGGTCGTGCACCCGGATCTCGACGACGCCGGCCCGCCGAGCCCTGCCGAGGATGCTCGTGTCGCAGTACGCCTCGACGATCTCCGGGAAGATCGTCAAGACGTCGGCTCGGTACCGGACCTCGCTCATCTACTTGGGCTCGCTCCTCTGGAGCTCGTCATGTCGTCTCGAAGAGCCCCGCCGGCACGTCCACGACGATGACTCCGGGCCGGCGCTCGACGACGAAACGTAGCGGCACCAACCACCCGCCCTCACCCACGAGCAGGTCGCTCGCGGGGTTCGGCTGGAGCGCTACGACACGGCCGTGCTCGACCCCGGAGCGTTCGACGAGCTCGCAACCGACGAGCTCGTGGACGAACATGGCGTCCGGGTCGGCGATCGGCTCTGCGGCGAGCACCGTCCCGCGGAGCTCCTCGGCGTCGTCCCGGCTCGAGACGCCGTCGAAGGCGACGATGAACCTCCGTTGCTGGCGCCTTGCGGCGACGACGGCGAGCTCCCGGTCGGGAAGGTCCTCGCGCCGCGCCACGAGGACGCTTCCAGGATCGAGTCGCTCGTCGCGGTTCGTGACGAGCTCGACGATCACCTCGCCTGTCAACCCGTGCGGGCGGGTCACCCGCCCGATCTCGAGGAGCCGCCGTGGTTCGTCAGTCGACGATCTCGACAAAGACGTCGCGATTCTCGGTGGCGCCCGCAGCCCGCACGAGCGTCCTCACCGCCTGGGCGGTGCGCCCCCTGCGGCCGATGATGCGGCCCATGTCGTTCGGCGAGACGTGCAGGTAGAGGCGCGTCTGGCCCCGGACCTCCTTCGACTCGACGACGACGGCTCCCTTGTCGTCGACGATCGAGGCGGCGACGTGCTCGAGGACCGCCCGGGCGGCGCTTCCGGGCGCGACGTTCTCGTCGAGGGGGTCGTCGATCTCTTCAGAGCCGGCAGCAGGATCGACCTCGTCGACCTCGTCGATCTCCCCGGGGTCGGCCGTCGCGCCGACTTGCTCTCCGCCGAGCTTGGAGAAGTCCGGCTGCTCGAACATGGTCACCCCTTCTTCACGCTCTTGGCCCTGGCGCGCTTGGTCGCCGGCGCCGTCCTGACGGGCCTCGAGGCTTCGAACTGGTCCCATACGCCGGAGATCTGGAAGAGCTTGCGCACCGTGTCGGTCGGCTGCGCGCCCTTCGAGAGCCAGTCGAGGACCTTGTCGTTGTTGACGGAGATCTCCGACGGCTCGGAGCGCGGGGCATAGGTCCCCACGACCTCGATGAAACGACCATCCCGCGGTGACCGGCTGTCGGCGGCGACGATGCGATAGGTGGGTTGCTTCTTCTTCCCCACGCGCTTCAGGCGCAACTTCACGCTCACTTAGTGCCTCTTTCTCCTTCTCTCATTGACGTGACATGTTGCCGCACTGCTGACGGCAGTCGAGCGCTGCGCATGCCTTCTCAGCGCGTGTGCCGCGAGGACGGCGTGACCCGCCCTCCTCGCTGCCGCTTCCCGCCCCTGGTCTTCTTCGGGCGAGACCCTCCGCCGAGCATCTTCCCCATCGGCATGGTGCGCATCATCTTCTGCATCTCCTTGAACTGCTTCAGCAGATTGTTCACCTCGGTCGTGGAGGTCCCGCTGCCGTTCGCCACCCGGAGGCGGCGCGAGCCGTCCAGAATGGCCGGGTCGTCACGCTCCCCCGGAGTCATCGAGCGGATGATCGCCTCGATACGGCCTACGTCGCGGTCCTCGATCTTGGCGTTCTTCACTTCCTTGGGCACTCCGGGGAGCATCCCGAGCACTCCCGTGAGAGGGCCCATCTTCTTCAGCTGCTGCAGCTGCTCGAGGAAGTCCTCGAGGGTGAAGCGCCCGGACTGGAGGCGCTCGAAGGCCTTCTCCGCCACCTGCTGGTCGTACTCGCGCTCGGCCTTCTCGATGAGGCTCAGGACGTCCCCCATCCCGAGGATGCGGTTGGCGATCCGATCGGGGTGGAACGTGTCGAACTCGGCCGCCCTCTCCCCGGTCGACACGAAGGCGATCGGCTTGCCGACCACCTCCTTCACGGAGAGAGCCGCCCCGCCACGGGCATCTCCGTCGACCTTCGTGAGGATGACGCCCTCGAGCTCGAGCGTCTCGTTGAAGGCCTGCGCCGTCCGCACGGCGTCCTGCCCGGTCATGGCGTCCACGACGAGGAAGGTGTAGTGGGGCGAGATGGCCTTCGAGATGCGGCGCATCTCGTCCATGAGCTCCTCGTCGATGGCAAGGCGGCCGGCCGTGTCGACGACGAGCACGTCGCGGCCGAGACGCTCCGCCTCGGCCAGGCCGGCGCGGGCCGCCGAGACCGGGTCCGTCGGCTCGGAATAGACGGTGACGCCCACCCCCCCGCCCAGGACCCGCAGCTGCTCCACGGCGGCGGGCCGCTGGAGGTCGGCGCCCACGAG
>JASHRK010000427.1 GCA_030037405.1 Acidimicrobiales bacterium
TCCTCCCATGCGATGTGGATGGCGACGAACGGGATGGACCTCGCCTCCACCTCGATGATGATCTACGGCTTCCGCGAGCGAGAGATGATCCTCGCCTTCTTCGAGAAGACGACCGGTCTGCGCATGAACCACAACTACATCCGGCCGGGCGGGGTGGCCGCCGACCTGCCGGACGGATGGGAGGACGACGTCCAGGCGATCCTCGACACGATCCCGGGGAGGACCGAGGAGTACGACATGATGTTGACGGGCCAGCCCATCTTCCGCGAACGGACAGAGGGCGTCGGCGTCATCCCTCCCGAGCTCGCCCTGGCTCTCTCGGCCACGGGGCCGATACTGCGAGCGTCGGGAGTCGCCTGGGACCTCCGAAGAAACATGCCCTACCTCTACTACGACGAGCTCGACTTCGACGTCATCGTGGGGAACGTGGGGGACACCTTCGACCGCTATGCCGTGCGCCTCAACGAGATCCGTGAGTCCTGCAAGCTCGTCTCCCAGATCGCGGAGCGCCTGCCCGAGGGCGACTACCGCTCGGCCGACAAGAAGGTGACGCCTCCGCCGCGGGCGCGCATCGACGAGTCCATGGAGGCGCTCATACACCACTTCAAGATCTTCACGCGGGGCTTCGAGGTCCCGCCGGGCGAGGTCTACACGGCAGTCGAGTCGCCGCGGGGGGAGCTCGGCTGCTACCTCGTGTCGAACGGGACCAACAAACCGCAACGGCTCCACGTCCGCGCCCCCAGCTTCGTGAACCTCCAGTCGCTCCCGGCGATGCTTCGCGGCGGTCTCATCGCCGACGCCATCGCCGTCATCTCCTCGGTCGACCCGGTCATGGGCGAGGTCGACCGCTGATGGCCCATCTCTCGGCCGACAACCAGCAGAGGGCGGAGGCGATCGTCGCCCTCTACCCCGAGCGGCGCTCCGCCCTCGTCCCGCTCTGCCACCTGGCCCAGGCGGAGGAGGGCCACCTCACCGAGGAGGCGATGGAGGACATCGCGACGCTTTGTGGCATATCGCCGGCCGAGGTGAGAGGGACGGCTTCCTTCTACGACATGCTCCACCTCGAGCCCGTCGGCAAGTACGTCCTCGCCGTCTGCACGAACATCGCCTGCATGCTCCAGGGCGCCTACGAGGTGCTCGAGCACGCCGAGGCGACGCTCGGCATCCGGACCGGCCAGACGACGCCGGACGGCATGTTCACGATCGAGGAGGCGGAGTGCCTCGCCGGGTGTGACCAGGCGGTGTGCGTGCAGGTGAACCATCGTTTCTTCGGCCCCGTCGACGAGGAGGGCTTCGATCGTCTCGTAGACGACCTGGCAGCGGGCCGGCTCGAGGAGACGGTCCCGCCCCACGGGGTGCTCTCGAGGGTGAGCCGCGAGGTGGATCTCGAGGCGCCTGCCGTCGGGGGCGAGCAGGTCTGATGCTCACCGACCATCCCCGCATCGTGTCTGCGCGCGTCGGCGCCGAGGACTCCCACACCCTCGAGCGCTTCCTCGCCACAGGAGGCTACGAGGGGCTGAAGAAGGCTCTCTCCATGACGCCCGAGGCCGTGCGAGCGGAGGTCGATGCCGCGAGCCTCCTCGGGCGGGGCGGGGCGGGGTTCCCGGCGGGACGGAAGTGGTCGATGCTCCGCGAGGCGCCGACGAAGTACCTCGTCGTCAACGGAGACGAGTCCGAGCCGGCGACCTTCAAGGACCACATGCTGATCGAGCACGACCCACACCAGATCGTCGAGGGCACGATCATCGCCGCCTATGCCATCGGCGCCGCCCAGGCTTTCATCTACTGCCGGGGCGAGTTCGCCCTCGGTCTCGAGCGCCTCACCCGGGCCGTCAACGACGCCTACGACGAGGGGGCCCTCGGGCGGGAGATATTCGGCTCGGACTTCTCGATCGACCTCGTCGTCCACCCCGGGGCCGGCGCCTACATCTGCGGCGACGAGACCGGCCTCATCGAGTCGCTCGAAGGCAAGCGCGGCTTCCCCCGCATCAAGCCCCCCTACTTCCCGGCCGTCATCGGCCTCTACGGGGAGCCGACCGTCGTGAACAACGTCGAGACGATGTCGAACCTGCCCTGGATCGTGCTCAACGGCGGGGCCGCATTTGCCGCCCTCGGTCAGGGCTCGTCCACGGGGACGAGGCTCTTCGCCCTCTCGGGGCACGTCGAGCGGCCCGGTTGGCACGAGGTCGAGATGTCGAAGACGACCTTCCGCGACCTTATCTACGGCCTCGGAGGCGGCGTTCGTCAGGGCCGCGACCTGAAGGCGTTCATACCGGGGGGCGCTTCCTCGCCCTGGTTCTTCGAGGAGCACCTCGACATGGGTCTCGACCAGGACGAGGTGGGCAAGGCGGGATCGATGCTCGGTTCCGGCTCGGTCGTCGTCATGGACGAGACGACCTGCATCGTGCGGGCGGCTTGGCGGATCACCCGTTTCTTCCAGCGCGAGTCCTGCGGCCAGTGCACCCCCTGCCGGGAGGGCTCGGGCTGGGCGGAGAAGGTCCTCAGGCGCATCGAGGACGGCTCCGGGCGGGAGGAGGACGTCGAGCTCCTCGTGGACCTCTGCGACAACATCTCACCGGGGCTCGGTTGGCCGCCCAAGCAGACGACGATCTGCCCCCTCGGACCTTCCATCCCGCAGGCCCCCGTCTCCGCCATCCGGCGCTACCGCGACGAGTTCCTCCTCCACGTGAAAGAGGGAGCCTGCCCCCTGCCGGCCGGCGAGGTACGCCATGGCTGACGTCACGTTAGCTCCGCCCGCCGAGGTCACGGTCGTGATCGACGGCCGCGAGGTGAAGGCTCAACCCGGGGAGCTCATCATCGACGCCGCCGAGAGGGCCGGCATCTTCATCCCGCGCTTTTGCTACCACCCCCGCATGAAGCCGGTCGGCATGTGCCGCATGTGCCTCGTCGAGCTCTCAGGCCCGCGGGGCCCGAGCCTGCAGCCGGCATGTTTCGTCTCGGTCGCCGACGGCCAGGAGATAGCGACAGCTTCGCCGGCTGCGCGCAAGGCACAGGAGGGGGTGCTCGAGTTCCTCCTCCTGAACCACCCTCTCGACTGTCCCGTGTGCGACAAGGGGGGCGAGTGCCCCCTGCAGGACCAGGCCGTGAGCCACGGCCCGGCCGAGTCGCGCTTCATCGAAGAGAAACGCCACTTTGCCAAGCCCATCGCCCTCGGCCCACTCACGCTCCTCGACAGGGAGCGATGCATCCAGTGCGCCCGCTGCACCCGCTTTGCCGAGGAGATCGCGGGCGAGCCGCTCATCGACTTCTTCGGGCGGGGGGACGAGATCGAGGTGGCGATCTTCCCCGACCGGGAGTTCACGTCGTACTTCTCCGGGAACACGGTGCAGATCTGCCCTGTCGGGGCGCTCACCTCCGTGCCCTACCGCTTCAGGTCCCGGCCGTGGGACCTCGAGCAGGTAGAGACGACTTGCACCTACTGCGCCGTCGGGTGCCGGGTGGCGCTCCAGTCCTCGGCCGGGAGGGTCGTGCGCATGCTCGGGGTCGACTCCGAGCCCGTGAACCAGTCGTGGCTGTGCGACAGGGGACGCTACGGCTTCGAGTCGATCCACGCCCCTGAGCGCCTCGGCGAGCCGATGCTCCGCTTCGAGGGTGGTGACCTGCAACCCGTCGCCTGGCACGAGGCTCTGAGAGAAGTGGCGGCCGGTCTCCGCCAAGCGCTCAGCACGGCGGGGCCCGAGTCGATCGGGGTCATAGGTGGGGCGCGCCTTGCCAACGAGGACCAGTACGCCTGGTCGAAGCTGGCGAGATCGGTCATCGGCACGGACAACGTCGACGCCCAGCTCGGCGACGGGCTCCCGGCCGAGCTCGTCCTGTCATTGCCACAGGCGACGATCGACCAGGCCTGCGGAGCCAAGGTGGTGGTGTTGCTCGCCGGCGACCTGCGCGAGGAGCTTCCCGTGCTCCATCTCCGGCTTCGCACGGCGGCGGCCCACCACGGGCTGAAGATCGTCGACTGCTCACCCGTGCCGACGGCATTGGCAGGTCTCGCAGCGGCCACCGTCTCCTCGCGCCCGGGTGAGGCGGCAAAGCTGGCGGCTGCCCTGGTGGCGCCGCCCGGCGAGGTCCCGGAGGTCGAAGGGGTCGCTCCCACCGCCATCGAGAGCGCCCGCGAGGCTCTTCTCGGTGTCGACCCCTCTCAGATCGTCGTCGTCGTCGGCCGGGCCTCGCTTGCCGAGAGCGCCGCTTCTGCGAGCGCGACAGCCGCCATCTTCGCCACGGCCTGGCCTGGCGCGCGCTTTCTCGTCGCGCTGCGACGGGCAAACGTCCGCGGAGCCCTGGAGATGGGGCTGGCACCGGGGATGCTGCCGGGCCGGGTCCCCCTCGAGGCCGGTCGCAGCCTTCTCGAAGCGCAGTGGGGCCACCTCCCTCCATCGGCGGGCCTCGACGCGCGGGGGATGCTCGAGGCGGCGGCCGCCGGAGAGCTCAAGGCGCTCGTCCTCCTCGGGGCCGATCCCCTCTCCGACTTCCCGGACCGCGCGCTCGCCACCCGCGCCCTCGAAGCGGTCCCCTTCCTCGTGGCGATCGACACCCACCCCTCCGTCTCGGTCCTCCTCGCCGATGTCGTGCTCCCCGCCGCCGGCTTCGGTGAGCGCGCCGGCACGACGACGAACGTCGAAGGCCGCGTGACCCGACTCGCCCAGAAGGCCGTGCCACCGGGTGTCGCCAGGCCCGACTGGGTGATCGCCTCGGAGATCGCGGAGCGTCTCGGCTCCAACCTCGGCTTCGACCATCTCGAGGGCATCTGGGAGGAGATCGAGCGGCTCGCTCCCGCCTACCGGGGCGCAACCCTCGGGGCCGTCTACGGCCTCGCGGGGATGGACGGCGTCGTGGTCCCGGTCGAGGCGGTGGCGCTCGGGAGCCCTCTCTCGTCGAGAGCCCGCCGCCCGATCGACCCGATCGCCACGCCCGGGATCCACTCGGTGGACGAGCAGGGCGCACCCCTGGCGGCCGGTTTGTCGGTCATCCCCGGCGGGGACGTCGCCGAGTCCGAGGAGGTGGAGGAGGAAGCCGGCGAGGGTCTCCCACCGGGCGAGGCGCAGCCGGCGACCGCCGGCCGTCCCGGGATGGTGGAGCTCGACTCTCGGCGATGGCCGGCGCCGGGTGCACCCGTCGTCGACTCGTACTCCCTCAGGCTTGTGGCTCGGCGGCGACTGTACGACTACGGCACGCTCGTACAGATGGCCCCGTCGCTCAAGGGATTGGCGGAGGCACCCGGGGTGAGGATGCGCCTCGCCGAGCTCGAGAAGCTCGGGGTCGCCTCGGGCGACGAGGTCCGGGTCCGCTCCCCTCACGCCGAGATCGTCCTGCCTGCGGTCGCGGACGACGACGTCCCTCAGGGGGTGGCTCTCCTTGCCGTCAGCTCGGGCCCCGCCGACGAGCCGGGGGCGAGCTCGCTCATCGACAGCGGTGAGGCCGTCGCGACGGTCCGGATCGACACCTTGGACGGGAAGGGGGGAGCTGATGGGTGATCCTCTCTTCGCCCACGGCGTCGGCCTCGCCGTGATCCTCATCGTCATCGTGAAGGTCGTCGTCATCTTCGGCGTCCTCCTCGCCTCGGTGATGCTCATGATCTGGCTCGAGCGCAAGGTGATCTCGGACATGCAGAACCGCATCGGTCCGAACCGAGCTGGGCCCTTCGGGCTCCTGCAGACGCTCGCGGACGGGATCAAGCTCTTCTTCAAGGAGGACCTGAGCCCGACGAAGGCCGACCGGGTCGTGTTCAAGCTGGCCCCGTACCTGACGCTGCTGCCGGCGCTCCTCATCTTCACCGTCGTACCGGTGGGCGGCGTCGTGACCATCGCCCACCACGTAGTCGAGCTCCAGGTGGCCGATCCTCCGA
>JASHRK010000428.1 GCA_030037405.1 Acidimicrobiales bacterium
AGTTATTAAGTTCATGGAGTCCCTGCACAAATGTGCTACCAGACAAAGGAGCAACAGGATGCCGTCACTACGCAGCCGCCGCTGGCGCACGGGTATCGCCGGTGCCGCCGCGACAGCCGTGTCGATCGTGAGCCTCGCCTTGAGCGGCACGGCGAGCGCTACCGTCACCCCCGCTCAGAACAACATCATCATCGGGAGCGGTTCCGAGACGGCGTACTCGCTCATGGTGTCGCTCGACACTCTCTTCAACGAGTCCCCCGGTTGCAACCTGGTAGCCGAGGAGTCCTCTGAGCAGGCCTACAACTTCAGCTGCACCGCGACGAACGGCTACAACGGCCTTCCTGCCGCGGACGGGGAGAACCCGACGAACGACGTCGCGATCCAGGAGCCGCCCCTCGGTGGGAGCGCCGGGCTCGTCCAGCTCGAGAACCAGGGGACGGGGACCAAGGACGTTGCGCCCATCGACTACGCAACCGGCCCGCGCACGCCCCTTCCGACCGACCCTCCCGGCCTCAACTTCGTCACCTACGCCCTCGACGGCATCTCCTGGTTCCACTGGACGGAGGTGAAGGGCGTGGCCACCCCGTCTGCAAAGATCACCAACCTCACGACCACGCAGCTCCTCGACATCTGGAGCGGCACCGACACGAACTGGGACCAGGTCGGGGGGAAGAACGCTCCCATCGACGTCTACGTTGTGAACTCGGGCTCGGGCCTGCTCAAGCTCTGGGACAACTACCTCGGGGGATCGTCGTACGACGCCCAGAGCTACGTCCTAAGCAAGGGGACGAAGTACTCCGAGAGCCACATCATCGAGCAGAACGAGGATGCCTCGATCATTGCCAACGGCGACGAGAAGGACGCCATCTTCTTCTTCTCCTACGGCAAGTACCTCCAGTCCTGCGCGGTCGTCTGCGGCGGTACCAAGGTCCCCGGCACGACGAAGAAGAAGCCCTCGACCACCGCTCTCGGCAACATCAACGGCGTCAAGCTCGACGATGCCAACATCCTCTCCGGCATGTGGACCTACCTCGTCTACCTGACGAACACGTACTCGAACGGCTCCTCGTCGGCGATACCGGCGGCGAACGGCGCCACGCTCAACTTCATGAGCGAGGACGGCTTCCTCTGCAAGCCGCAGGTAACTGCGAGCGGGGCCAAGATCATCGATCCGAACACCGGAGTCTGGTATCACACCGAGATCGACGACCTCATCAAGGCGGCCGGCTTCGTACCGCTTCCCCTGGGGAAGGAGGGCGACGCCTCGATCGACCACCCTGCCGTCGTCCCTGCGCCCTACGCGCAGTACGACTCCTCGGGGTCGAACCCGAGCGGCTACTGCCGGGTCACCACGACCGACGGCAACTCCTGAGCGACGGGTACCCAGCGCTCGCTTAGGGAATGAGCACGCCCCGCGTCGTCACCACGGACCACCTCTTCGAGGACCGGCTCTACCGAGCCGGAGTGAAGTCGGTCGGCATCGGCACGTTCGTCCTGCTGGTGGCGATCGGGGCGTTTCTCCTGCTCAAGTCGTGGCCAGCCTTCGCCCGCCACGGCGTCATCTCGTTCCTCACGACTACTGGCTTCACGACTCTTGGTCACCATCCGAGCTTCGGCGTGGCGGCACTCCTCTACTGGTCGGTCGTCATAGCAGTCGTCGCGGTCGTCGTCGGGGTGCCGGTCGCCGTCGGAACGGCGCTTTTCATAAGCGAGTTCGCGCCCCGACGTCTCCGAGCCGTGCTCGTCACGCTGATCGACATGCTCGCCGTCGTGCCCTCGGTCATCTTCGGCCTCTGGGGCTTCTACATGCTCCAGCCCAACCTCGTGGGCTTCGCCCGCTTTCTCTCGGTCCACCTCTCCTTCATCCCGGTCTTCTCCGTGCACTCGAGCGTCTACAGCTCGTCAGCTTTCATCGCTGGCGTCCTCGTCGGGATCATGATCGTGCCGATCGTGTGCTCGGTCGCCCGTGAGATCTTCTCGCTCGCTCCTCTCGGCGAGAGGGAGGGGGCGCTCGCTCTCGGCGCCACGAAGGCGACGGTCATCAGATCGGTCGTCATGCCCTTTGCACGGCGCGGGCTCGCCGGCTCGGTAATGCTCGGGCTCGGACGAGCGCTCGGGGAGACGGTGGCGGTAGCCATCATCGTCTCGCCCTCGTTCATCATCAGCCCTCACATCCTGCAACAGGGTGGCGCCTCCATCGCAGCCTTCATCGCCCTCCGGTTCGGCACAGGTGGCCAGCTCGGGAGCGCGGCACTGCTCGGCGCCGGGCTCGTCCTGTTCGTCTTCACGCTTGTCGTGAACCTGGGGGCGTCGGTGATCGTGAACCGGTCGGTCGGGGGGCGGAGGGCCTGATGTCGTCCACCGTCGTCCCTGCCGCCACGGAGACACCGCGGCTCGGAGAGGGCGGTCCCACGCCGCGAGCGCTGCGGCGCCGCTCGGTCCGGCACTTCACGGCGACCGACGCCCTCGTTCTCGCCGGCTCCCTCGGGGCTTCCGCCAGCCTCGTCTGGGTCGTCTTCTACCAGCTGACTTTCCTTGCCGGGGCCGCCGGGTACGTGGTCTGCACCCTGGCGGTCTTCCTCGCCATCTACTACGTCGCCAACCGCCACCTTTTCGGCCGCATGGCCGCTGCCGACCGGGTGGTGGCAGCGCTCGCGACCATGGCGGCGGCAGGAGTCGTGACGGCCCTCGCCCTCGTCGTCGCCTGGCTGGTGGCGCATGGCTACCACCTCGTGAGCGTGACGTTTCTCACGCGGGACCAAAAGGGGGTCCTCAACACCCAGCCGGCTTCTGCCGGGGGTATCAGCCACGCCATAGTGGGCTCCCTCGAGGAGGTTGGTCTCGCCACGCTCATCGGGGCGCCGGCCGGCGTCGTCACCGCCGTGTTCCTGAGCGAGGTGGGGGGGAGGATCACCGGGCTCGTCCGCACGGTCGTCACTGCGATGAGCGGCCTTCCCCCCATCGTGGCCGGTCTGTTCATCTACGTGGTCCTCATCACCGAGCTCCACTACGGCTTCCGCGGGTTCGCGGGGTCGCTCGCCCTCGCGATCATGATCCTCCCCAACGTCACGCGAACGACCGAGGAGGTGCTGAGCGTCGTCCACGAGTCGCTCCGGGAGGCCTCCATGGCTCTCGGGGCGCCCGCCTGGCGGACGGTGTGGTCGGTCGTGATCCCGACGGCCCGGACGGGGATCGTCACGGCCCTCCTCCTCGGGATCGCCCGCGTCGTGGGGGAGGCGGCGCCCCTCATAGTGACGATCTTCGGGAGCCCGGCCATGAACGCCAATCCCTTCTCCGGACCGCAAGAGGCCTTGCCGCTCTTTGTCTTCGACTACCGCAGCTCGTCCGTCGCCGCCGACATCGAGCGAGCCTTCTCGGCCGGGCTCGTGCTCGTCGCGCTCGTCGCCGTCCTTTTCCTTCTCGCCCGCATCTTCTCTGCTATGAAGCCGGGAACGGTGGGCCGGCTGCTGCGTCCCTCCCGCCACCGCCGCCAAGAGGCTCTCTCGTGAGGAGGGAGAGCGGCGCGGCGCCAGCGGCTCTCGAAGAGCCGGCGCCCGTCCCTGCGCCTGCCCCCCTTCGTACCGTCACGACCGCCTCCGGCCTCGTCGCAGACGGGGTGTCGGCCTGGTTCTCGGGCCGCCTCGTCATCGAGTCCGTCTCTCTCGAGATGGAAGCCTCCAAGGTGACGGCCCTCATCGGTCCCTCCGGCTGCGGCAAGTCGACCTTCCTCCGGATCTTGAACCGTATGCACGAGGTCACGCCCGGGGCAGAGCTCGCCGGCCGCGTGCTTCTCGACGGTGAGGACATCTACGGGCCCGAGATGCGCCCGACCGAGACACGAAGGCGCATCGCGATGGTCTTCCAGAAGCCGAACCCCTTCCCCGCCATGACGGTCGAGGACAACGTCCTCTCGGGCCTCAAGTTCTCCGGCAAGAGACCAAGAGGAAAGGAGAAGGACGATCTCGTGGAAGAGATGCTCACGAGAGCCGGGCTCTTCTCGGAGGTGAAGGCTCGTCTCAAGACTCTCGGGGGAGAGCTCTCGGGCGGCCAGCAACAGCGCCTCTGCATCGCACGAGCCCTCGCCGTCCGCCCGAGCGTCCTTCTCATGGACGAGCCCTGCTCGGCGCTCGACCCTTCCTCGACGAGGCGCATCGAGGAGACGATGCGAGAGATCGCCGAAGAGGTGACGGTCGTCGTCGTCACCCACAACATGCAACAGGCCCAGAGGGTGAGCGACTACTGCGCCCTCTTCCTGGCCGGCGAGAACGCTCCGGGGCGCATCGTGGAGAAGGGGAGCACGAAGGACATCTTCGAGAACCCCAAGGACGAGAGGACCTCGGACTATGTCCACGGGCGCTTCGGCTAGCAGGCGCGGCCTCGCCTCACGTCTCGCCTCACGTCTCGCCGCTGCGGGCGCCATCTGCCTCCTTGCCGTCGCAGGAGGAGCCCTCGGTGCGGTGGCGACCGGAGCGGGTACGGCACTGGCGAGCGGGCCGACGATCGTCGGTGGAGGATCGAGCTACGCGGCGGTCGCCATCGACAACTGGGTCGGGCAGGTCAGCCAGCTGTATGGCGACAACGTCGACTACGGCGTCTCCTCGGCCGTGGAGGGCCTAGACGAGTTTGCCCTGAACCAGCTCAACTTCGGCGCCTCGGAGATCGGCTACTCGACCGGCCAGGCCTCCAGCACGCCGACGGAGCCGTACCAGTACCTGCCAGACGTCGCCGGAGCCACCTGCCTCGACTACAACCTCACGGGCAAGCTCGGCGGCCGGGTCACCTCTCTCCGGCTGGATGCTCGCGTGTTGGCCGAGATCTTCACGGGTCTCGTGACGAAGTGGGACTCGCCCGCCATCGCGGCCCTCAATCCCTCGTTGAAAGAGGAGCTCCCCGACTCTCCCATCGTGGTCGTCTGGAGAGAGGACCCGTCTGGCGAGAATTACCTCTTCTCCCAGTACCTCGACTACCTGGAGGGCTCCATCTGGCGGCCCTTCATCCGGCAGATGCAGCAGCCGGCAGCCGTGCAGGCATTGTGGCCCCAGCCGACCGGGACGACGAGCGACGGCCCGTACGACATGTCGAACTGGGTCGGCCAGAACGGATCGGACGGCGCCTCTGACTTCGTCGCCTCGCAGAACGGGTCCATTACCTACGTGGAGACGGCGTACGCCATCTTGCACCACGACCCGTGCGCCGCCATCGAGAACGCGAGCGGGCACTTCGTCCAGCCCTCCGAGTACGACGACTCGGTCGGCCTCGAGAAGGCGCTCCTCCTGCCCGACCTCGAGCAGAAGCTCGACGGCGTCTACACGAACCCGAACCCCTCCGCCTACCCGATCTCCGCCTACAGCTACCTCATAACGCCGAAGGGACCGGGCTCGATGAACCCGGCGAAGGGGGCGGTGCTCGGGCAGTTCATCCGCTTCTTCGCCTGCACCGGCCAGCAGTCTGCCGGCGTGCTCGGCTACGCGCCGCTCCCGCCCAACCTCGTCGACGAGGACTTCGAGGCAATCGACCGGATCCCCGGGGCGGCTAAGGCGCCTGCCCGTGCCACCGCAGCCAACTGCAAGAACCCTTACGTCGACGGGCAGACGCCACTGCCGGGGGAGTCCACGATCCTCGGCCAGAAGGCGCCCCCCTCCGGCTCGGTCACGAGCACGCCTGTGACGACGACGACCACGACGACCGCCGCGTCGACCGCCTCGAGCTCGACGACGACCACGACCGCTGTCGCGGCGACCACCACTACGACGACGCAACCCACCTCGACGCCCGGCGCGTCTGCTCCGTCCAGTGGGCGCTCAGCGGCGAGCTCGGCTTCCCGGAGCCGCTCTCGCGAGAGCGGTCGACCCCGCGCCAGCCCGAGCGGCTCGCGCCGGAGGCGCCGCTCGCCGGCGGCGCCGGCGCTCGCCAATGGGCAATACCCTGGCCAGGCGATCCTTCCCGGTTCCAAGCCGGGCCGGCGCCTCCCTGACGGGCAGTACGTCGGCGACGCCCTCGCCGCTGAATCGGCCTCCGTTCTCGGCGCCCGTCTCCCCGCGGTTCCGATTGCCCTTTCCATAGCAGCGCTCGTGGCCCTACTCTCCGCACCGCCTCTCGTGGTCGCCCTCGGGCGACGGAGGCGCCGGCGGGCGGATGCCCGAGGATCGCC
>JASHRK010000429.1 GCA_030037405.1 Acidimicrobiales bacterium
GATCGAAAGTCCACGCAGTCTGTGCCGCGAAGCTCTGCGCCCTCAGCATTGCCGTCAGAGCCGTCGTGGAGTAGTACGCATAGTGGCCGTGCCTCAGTGCGTTCCACTGGCCGCGACGGACGATGGTCTCGAACGAGTGGTACTGGAGCAGCAGCACGCCCCCTGGCACGAGATGGCGCACTCGGTCTGCGAGTGCCCCAAACTGGTCCGTGGCGTGCATGAGACCGAAGCAGTCGAGCACGAGATCGGCCTCGCGGTCGTCGCCAGGGCTCGTCAACCCGCGAGCAGCCAGCAGGCCCAGCCAGGAGCCGCCGTGCGGGCTCCCGTACTCGATCACGGTGCGGCGAGCGCCGAGCATTCCCGCCGCCGCCACTTCTTCGACGGCGGCGGCGGCCTGGGCGACGAGGGCGGCCGGCTCGGTGCTCCTCGGTTCCTCCGGCACCGTCGGATCGGCGAGCAGCTGGGCCAGCCCGCACCCGGCGCAGAGCCACATTTGCAGCGGGTAGACGGGATCAGGGCCGGCAGTCTCCCGGGGCGGGAAGTAGTCGCATGCCGGCTGCTCGCCGAGGTCGAGGACGACATCCCCCGCCTCGCCTCGGCAGGCGCGGCACGCCATCTCACTCACGCGGCTCTGCCGCCAGGATCTCGATGGCCTGCGCGAGGGAGGGGGCGGCGCTGTCACGCGACGACATCGTCGTGACCGGGAGCGGCCAGGGGATGGCTAGCTCCGGGTCGTCAAAGGCGATCGACACGTCCTCTGCGGGATCGTGGGCACGGTCGATTCGGTAGGCGACATCGGCAGGGTCCGTGAGGGCTTGGAACCCGTGCGCGCAGCCCGCCGGCACGTAGAGGGAAGCCTGTTCGTCGTCACGAAGTTCGAAGCACTCCCAGTTGCGATACGTGGGCGAGCCGGCCCGCAAGTCGACGACGACGTCGAAGATCGCACCGTAAGAGCATCGCACGAGCTTGCCCTCCCCACGGCCACGGCGGGTGTGCAGGCCGCGGACGACGCCGATCCTCGAGCGCGAAAGACTGTCCTGGACGAAGCCGGCGGCATCGATCCCAGCCTCGCTAACGACGTCGCTGTCGAAGGTACGGCTGAAGAAACCCCGCTCGTCGACGTGCGGGGTCGGCTTGAAGAGGAAGGCGCCGTGGATCCGAGCGACGGAGTGGGCCTGCACCTGGCCGCCCTAGCCGGACGAGACGTGAGCCGCGCCGCCGTCACGGCGTGAGCACACGAAGAAATAGTCGACTGCCAACTTCCGCCCTATCACCGGCAAGTTGACCTGTAGGGGCATCTGCAGGGCCCTCATCGACCACCTGTTCGGTTGCCCGTGGCTCCAGTTGTAGGAAGCGGGAAACGATCGGTCGATCGTGAACTCACGAGCGAGATCCGCCTGGAATCGCTCGAGTGGTTGCACATTGTTGTAGGCGTGGTACACGTGTGGTCGCCGGTGAGCAAAGTTCGTGTACGTGGCAATAAATCGACCAGTCGGCAGGAGCATCTCTGCAATCTCGCCCATCTTGACGGCTTGGAGGGCACCGAGGTACTCGAATATCCCTTGCGCCACGATGACGTCGAACTTCTTGTCGTGAAAGCGAAGAGCACTTGCGAGGAAGTCGATCTCCAGAAGATGCGGGCTCGGGTCCTGCACCACGAGGTCGACGCCGTGGTAGCTGATGTTCGTGCGGAGGAGGCGGGCAAGAGTAGCGGGCCCGCACCCGACGTCGAGGAGGTCGCAGGGACGCTCACCCGCGACGTCGTTGATGATCCGGGCCATCTTCTGGAGGCGAAAATGCGGCTCGACGAACTTGGTGTGCTCCCCTTGCCAGAACGTCCGTCTCGCCTCGTCAGGTGCGTGCTCGTGCTCGTGCTCGCGCTCGACGGTCACGGTCGTCTCACGTCCCCCTCCGCCGGTCGGGGACGGAGCCTTCAGGCCCGGCTTCGTCGGACCTCGGCACCCCGAGGCGAGCGGACCGGGTGGGTTCGTGACCGAGCGGGTGAAATTTCACGCTAACCTTCCCGGAGAACTGGCGACTCGGGATTGTGAGGGGAGAACTTGCCACCAGTTGACTGCGTCATGACCGCGACCCTGCGACGGCGGAGTCGCCCCGAAGCTCCTCGAGAGAGCAGTCACGCGTCTATCGTGACACACCTCTCTGTGGGCCGATCGCTTCCGCCCCTCTGAGCACTCGCCGGAGTCTGGAGTGAAGGTTCTTGTCGCGGGGGACGGCGGGTACATCGGAGCGGTCCTCGTCCCTCTGCTGCGGGCGAGCGGCCACGAGGTCAACGGGCTCGACCTCGGCCTCTACGAAGGCTGCGATCTCGCGCCGCGCCCGCCCCAAGCGGAGCTTGCGACGGCCCCGCCCGGCATCCCGGCCCCACGCGACATAAGGGACGCAGACCCAGCGCACCTGAAGGGGTACGACGCTGTGATCTGTCTCGCAGCTCTCTCGAACGACCCGCTCGGGCACCTCAATCCCGCCACCACCTACTCGGTGAATCTCGAGGGTACGCTATGCCTGGCGCGGGCGGCGAAGCAGGCTGGTGTCGAGCGCTTCCTCTTCGCGTCGTCTTGCAGCCTCTACGGCGCTGCCGGCTCCCGCGCCGTGGCGGAGGACGCCGAGCTGTTCCCTGTCACTCCCTACGGCGAGACGAAGGTTCTCGCCGAGCGGCAGCTCTCGCTCCTCGCCGACGACGATTTCAGCCCCACCTACCTGCGCAACGCGACGGCGTACGGTGCATCGACCCGGTTGCGTCTCGACATCGTCGTGAACAACCTCACGGCCGTCGCCATGACGGCGGGCGAGGTACGGCTCGAGAGCGACGGCTCCCCGTGGAGACCGCTGGTACACGTCGAGGACATCAGCCGGGCGTTCGGCGCCATGCTCGAAGCACCCCGCGAGCTCGTGCACGACGAGGCGTTCAACGTCGGTCGCTCCGAGGACAACGTGCAGGTGCGAGAGATCGCCGAGCTGGTGCGCGAAGCCGTTCCCGAGTCCGTCCTGTCCTTCGCCGAGGGCGCTGGCCCTGACTTGAGGAACTACCGGGTCGACTTCTCGAAATTGTCGGACACCTTTCCAGCTCTGAAGCTCAGGTGGGGAGTGGCCGAGGGCATCGACGAGCTGACCGGCGCCTATTCGGCAGGCGGTCTTAGCTACGAGGACTTCACCTCGTCGCGGTTCGTACGGCTACGGAGGATCCGCGAGCTGCTGTCGGCGGGCGTCATCGACGACATGCTCCGTCGACGGACGGAGATGGCGCTACCTGCGCCTGGAACGCCGGGAGGAGCAGTCCCGTGATGCCGGCACTGCTGCCACCCGGGCCTGAGGGGGGATAGAGGATGAGCTCGACACCGCGACTGAGCGTCGGACTGCCCGTCTACAACGGAGAGAACTACGTCGCCGAATCGCTCGAGGCGCTCCTCGGTCAGACGTACGAGGACTACGAGCTCATCATCGCCGACAACGCCTCGACCGACGGCACTGCGGACATCTGCCGCCAGTACGCGGCACAAGATCCGCGGATCCGCTACTTTCGCCAGCCGAAGAACGTTGGGCTGGCACCGAACCACAACTTCGCCGTCGAGCATGCGAGAGGGGCCCTGTTCAAGTGGGCATCCCACGACGACCTGTACGCCCGCAACCTGCTCGAGGCGTGCGTCGAGGCGCTCGATGCGAATCCTCAAGTCGTCCTGGCCCACTCCTGGACAGCGATCATCGACGGCTCGGGCACCGTCATCCAGGCGAACAAGTACCCACTCGTCACAGCCTCGCCGTCTCCGCCGGAGCGGTTCCGCAGCGTCCTCTTCGACAGCGGAGGCGACGACGACGGCGGCGTCATCAGGACGGAGGCTCTGCGGCGCACGGCGATGAAGGAGAGCTATCACCACGCCGACCACACGATCATCGCAGAGCTCGCGCTCTACGGCGCCTTCTACCAGGTGCCGGAGTGGCTTTACTTTCGACGCGACCACCCTGAGCGAGCGGAACGCGCCTTCCCGAGTGTGCGGTCGCGCTGCGCCAACATGGACCCCCGCCGGGCGGACCGGCTCCGCCACCCTGTGGCGCGCCTGTATGCAGAGTACGTCTGGGCGTATGTACGGGCCATCAGACGTGCGCCCTTGTCCCCTGCCGATAGGAGAGCCTGCTACGGCCACTTGGTGGAGTGGGGGTGGAGCAGGGCCTCGCGGGGACACGGCTACCGGGCGGAGGAGCCGTCCTCTTCGCTTCCGCCACCACACCTCACGTCGATCGATGCGGTCGTGGCGGGCCGGAGGTAGGGCCCGCGTGTCGATTGGCCGTGCCCGCACCCGTGCCGGGTCGAGTGGTGGAGCCCCCCTCCGAGTGGGTCTCTACGGCTTGCTCGGTTCGGGCAACGTCGGCAACGACTCCTCCCTGGAGGCCGTGATGACCTACCTGAGGGCGAACCATGCCGGCGCCGCCGTTGACTTCATGTGCGCAGGGCCGGAGCGCATTCGCGCCGAGTACAGGGTCCCCGCCATCCCGATACGTTGGTACGCGAACTACGAGGAGTCGGCGTCGGGCCTGTCGGCGTTCGCATTGAGAGCCGTGAGCAAGGGTGTCGATGCCTTGCGGACGGCTTCCTGGGTGCGGCGGCACGACGTGGTCATCGTTCCCGGGACCGGCATCCTCGAGACGACCCTGCCGCAACGGCCATGGGGTGTTCCCTATGCGACCTTCTTGCTCTGTGCCAGCGGCCGGCTGTTCGGGACAAGGGTGTTGCTGGTGAACGTGGGGGCGACGAGAGCGCGCCAACGGATAACACAGGGTCTCTTCACGGCGGCGGCTCGCCTCGCGGCCTATCGGTCGTTTCGTGACGTCCAGTCGCGAGACGCAATGCGGAGCGGGGCGCTCGATACGTCACGAGATCGTGTGTATCCCGATCTTGCCTTTGCCCTACCCGTACCGCCTGTAGGTCGGACCGATCCCAACGTCGTAGGTGTTGGCGTAATGGCGTACTACGGCGGGAACGACGATCGCAGGCACGGCGCCGAGATATA
>JASHRK010000430.1 GCA_030037405.1 Acidimicrobiales bacterium
GTCGTAGCCACGCTCGCAGACCTCCTTGTGGATGGTGTCCCGGAGAGACCTCCAACGATCGATCGGCCCCTCGAGCCCGAATTCCTCGATGTCCCTCACTGCGCGGTCGACCGCCACCCAGGCCATCACCTTGGAGTGGGTGAAGTGGCGCCGAGGGCCGCGGACCTCCCAGATCCCGTCGTCGGGCTCGGACCATCCCGATTCGAGAAAGTCCATGATGGCAACCTCGAGGTCCCACGCCGGCCCAGAGCTCTCGAGGCCGAGGCGGCGGCCCTCATGAAGAGCACCGAGCACCTCCCCGTAGACGTCGAGCTGGTACTGACCGGCGGCGGCGTTCCCGATCCGTACCGGGACAGAGCCCTCGTATCCCGAAAGCCAGGGGATCTCCCTCTCGTCGAGGGTCCTCTCCCCTGCGGGGCCGTACATGATCTGGAGCTTGGAAGGCTCGCCGGCGACGGCCCGTAGCAGCCAGTCCCGCCACGCCTGTGCTTCGTCGGAGTACCCGGCCACCATGAGAGCAGACAGGGTGAGGGTGGCGTCGCGTAGCCACGAGTAGCGGTAGTCCCAGTTACGCGCACCTCCAAGCGTCTCGGGAAGGGACGTGGTCGCGGCGGCGATGATGCCCCCGGTAGGGGCGTACGTGAGCGCCTTCAGCGTGATGAGGGAGCGGACGACGGCGTCCTGCCATTCACTCGGAGCGAGCTGATCCATCTCGGACCAGCTCGCCCAGTACGCGGCCGTGTGCTCGACCGCGTAGTTGGCGTCGACGGGCCGGGGCACGTCCTCGTTCGAGCTGAAGTACGTGAGCGTGAAGGGCACCCGGTGGCCCTCACGCATAGTCCACTCACCGACCGTCGACATGTCCTCGCCATGGGTATGGACGGGGGTCCAGAGGGCGACGCCGTCAGGTCCTGCAATCGCCGTAAGGACGCCGTCGAGGCGGCGCACCCAAGGCACTGCCGACCCGTACTCGAAACGGATGCCGAGGTCCATGCGCATCCTGACCTCTCCCGAGAGGCACTCGACGAGGCGCACGATCTCGGGGTGCTCCTGGCGAATCGGCATGCAGTCGGTGAGCCGCACGGTGCCTTCGGGGAGCTCCCACTCGGTCTCGAGGACGAGGGTGTCACCCCGGTAGCTCCGCCGCGTGGCGAGCAGGGGGGTACCGGGCCCTGTGCCGCCGCTCCCGGCTCCGGGAGCCAGGCTCGCCGCGGGGGCTATGCGCCAGTAGCCGTTGGACTCGTCCCCGAGCAGCTTGGCGAAGAGCGCCGGAGAGTCGAAACGTGGGAGGCAGCACCAGTCGATAGAGCCGTCCCTTCCGACAAGCGCTGCGGTCTGGGTGTCGCCGATGATCCCGTAGTCCTCGATAAGTAGGCTCACGGGGACATCATTGCGCGTCGCACGGCCCGCTCGGAGTCCCGGGTCGCACCCGGGCGCGCCTTTAGTCGCTCGTGCAGCGCTCGGTGCTTACGGCCGGCCCGGAGGCGCGCTTCTCCGACTCCTCGATCCGCTTCAAGACCCCGGGGGAGTCGAGGGCGAACCCGATGCGGCTGTTGTCTGCGGAACGGGAGAACACCACGCCGATGACGAGCCCATCGGGCTCGACGAGGGGCCCTCCCGAGTTGCCCGGACGCACGAGGGACTCGACCTCGTAGATCTCCCGAGTGACCTCCTGCTCGTTGTAGATGTCGTAGCCGGTCGCGTCGAAACGCTCGAGCACACCAGCCGGTTGGGCGTTGAACGGGCCCCCGCCCGGGTAGCCGAGCACGACCGCCTCGGTCCCCCGGCCGACGTAGGAAGGATCGACGCGCAACGACGGGTCGTCGAGGCCGGGCACGCGAAGCACGGCGAGGTCGAAGCGCGGGTCGAAGAGGATCGGCGTCGCCACGTGGTCGCCGACCTCGTCGATCACGACTATGTGATCGGCTCCCGCCACCACATGGGCGTTGGTCACGACGAGGTCACCGTCAGTCACGAAGCCAGAACCCTTCTCGACGAGCTCTCCGCCGTCGCAGCCGTAGGCGACCACCTGGACGGTGGAGCGCCCTGCCGCCGCGACCGCCCGCGCCACCGTCGCCGAGCTCGGGAGCGTCACCGGCGTCTCGGCCCCGGTGAAGCCGATCACCGAGGGGAAGCCGTCCTGGCCGAGCAGTCGCTCGAGGGAGGCGACCTCAGTCGGGATGGGCGGCATCACTCCCGTCACCCCGCGGAGGATGGCCGAGTCCTCGATCTGGTCGGCGATCGTCGGCACCGGGGAGTTGACGAGGATCGACCCGACCACCCAGCAGAACACGAGCGTTCCCGCCATGGCGATCGCCGCGCCGGCGACGGCGTCGAGGTGTGCCAGACCGTGCCCCTGCATCCTCCCCCAGAGCTTGCCGCCGAGGTGACGACCGATGGCCCAGATGAGCACGCACGGCACGAGGAGGACGACGAGGGAGACGAATGTCCTCGAAGGGCCCTGCAGGTGGGGAGCGACGGCCGTCATGAGGGCGACCCCGCAGACGAGGCCGACGAGAGCGCCGCCGAAGGAGAGCACCTGGACAGCGGCACCGAGCCGGAGGCCGTGGATCCCTGCCGCCAAGGTGACGAGGATGATGATCACGTCAAGGAGGTCCATGATGCGGCGGTCAGTGTAGGCGGTAGCCCGCCGTTACCGCTCGCGATCAAACGGTGGCCCGAGGCGATCGATCGCGACCAAACTGTGGCATGGCCGAGGCCGAGACAACCAGGAAGAGGGCTGGGAAAAGGCCTGCTCCCGAACACCATCACCGGGACATCCGGGGCGGAGGCGCCCGTGCCGCCGTCTTCGGGATAAGCGACGGGCTAGTGTCGAACACCTCCCTCATCCTCGGGATAGCGGGCGCGAACCCGCCGGGCTCGGTGGTACGTCTCGCCGGGCTCGCCGGCCTGCTCGGCGGAGCGTTCTCGATGGCGGCAGGCGAGTACGTCTCGATGAGGGCCCAGAAGGAGCTGTTCGAGCGCGAGATCGAAAAGGAGCGGCGTGAGATCGCCCGTCACCCGACAGGAGAGCACCACGAGCTCGTGCGCCTCTACGAGAGCCGTGGCTTCCCCGAGGAGCTCGCTCGCCAGGTGGCCGATCGCGTCATGTCCGACCCGCAGATGGCGCTCGAGACCCATACTCGCGAGGAGCTCGGCGTGGACCCCGCCTCGCTCGGCCAGCCCGTGCAGGCTGCAGTCTCGTCGTTCGTCTCCTTCGGAGCCGGGGCGGTCGTACCTCTCCTGCCCTTCATGTTCGGCTCCCGTCACGGTGCCACGCTGGCGGTCGTGCTGGCGGCCGGCGTGGTAGCGCTCGTCGTCGGCGGCATGCTGTCGCTCTTCACTGGACGCAGCTGGTGGTGGTCGTCGCTGCGGCAGCTCCTCATCTGCGCGGCGGCCGGGGCCGTGACCTTCGCTATCGGTTCGGCCATCGGCGTGAGCGGCATAGCTTCTTGAGGCGAGCGAACGTGCGGCGGCTGTACCTCATCAGGCACGGGAAAGCCGGCAACCGAGACCGCTTCCGCGGAGACGACCGCGAACGCCCGCTCACGAGGGCGGGCCGCCTGCAGGCAGAGCTTCTCGCAGGTCACCTCGGCTTCAGCGATGCCGGCAAGAACCATCAACGCCCGAGCCGCATCGTCTCCAGCCCTGCGACGCGCTGCGTGCAGACCATGGAGCCCCTCGCAGAGGGCCTCGGCGTCGAGGTCGAGACCGTGGAGTGGCTGGCGGAAGGCTCGAGCGCGACGGGCGCCATCGATGCCCTCAGGCGTGTGGAGGCGGAGGTCGTGGCCGCCTCGACGCACGGCGACGTCGTTTGGGGCGTGCTCCAGTGGCTCGAATCGGGGGGAGTGGTGGACGTGCCCTTCGAGCTGGCGAAGGGATCCACCTGGGTGCTCGACTGGCCGGAGACTCCGGTCCAGGCACAGCCGTCTCGTGCCGTCTACGTCGGACCCCCCGTGGGGAAGCCGTGACAAGGAGGGCCAACGACCGACCCGGGCCACTCGCCCTCCTCGGCGGTGCCGAGTGGCGGCCCGGTGCCGAAGACGTCGACTCCGAGCTTCTCGCGCGCTCAGGAGGAGGCGAGGTCGTCGTCCTGCCCACGGCAGCCGCCTTCGAGCGGCCCGAGAAGGCCGTGGCCACGGCGGAACGCTGGTTCTCCCGCCTCGGTGCCAAGGTACGGCCCCTCATGGTGCTCAAGCACGAGGACGCCCTCGCTCCCGAGAACGCGAGAGTCGTCGCCGATGCACGTTTCGTCTATCTCGGGGGCGGCTCCCCGCTTCATCTCCGCTCGGTCCTGAAGGGAACGCCCGTGTTCGAG
>JASHRK010000431.1 GCA_030037405.1 Acidimicrobiales bacterium
CAGCTCGTGCGCTCTCGCGAGGACGGAGATGGTGTCGAGCTGCACGCCCCGAGTCCTCGCGACGACGTCGAAGGGGCGCAAGCCACGTCGTGGGCCGAGGAGCCCCTGGGTTGCCAGCTGGATGCGTCGCGCCTCGCGCGCCGACAGCTCGCAGGTTCCCATGGGCAAGATCCTGCCGTATCTCGGCGAGTCGGCGCCGCACCTACGATGAACGTGTATGGCAGCGGGACGCGGCGCCCCCAGGCCGCTGTCACGGCGATCGCTCGTCGCGGCGACGATGCTCGCCGCTCTCTTCGTTCCCGCGGCTCGAGGGCCCGGTCCCGCAGTCGTCGCCCCCCCGATGCGCCCGCCTGCGGGTTCCGTGCGGCTCGGCCTGCTCGCGCCTCACCGCGCGATGACCGTCGACGTGGTCCTGCGGCCGCACCATGCGGACGCGCTGGCGGCTCTTGCCATGGCAGTCTCGACCCCGGGCACGGACCGTCGCGGGGAGTACGCGACCCCCTTGCAGCTCTATGCCGAGTTCTCCCCGAGCAAGGTGGAGGTTCGCAGGGTGACCGAGGGTCTGACGGCGCTCGGCCTGTCCGTCGTCGCCGTGACGCCCGATCGCCTCACGCTCTCGGTCGCCGGGAGCGTGGCGGAGCTGTCGCGGGCTCTCCACACCTCCTTCTCCTCCTACCGGCTGCCAGGAGGGCGGGTCGCCTACGCCAATACGTCGGCGGCCGAGCTGCCCGAGGCGATCGGGAGCCGGGTCGAGGAGGTGATCGGGCTCTCCGACGTGGTGCGTGTCGTGCCCTTCGGGCTCTCCTTTGCCAGAACGGCGGGAAGAAGCGCCGGGTCGAGGCTGGACAGGAGGGCGCCGAGGAGGGCCGGGTCGAGGCTGGACAGGACGGCACGGACATCTCGCGAGACGAGACCTTCCCGGGCACGCACGGTCCGGAAAGCGACCGATGGCCAGCCCGCAGCGCCGAAGCCGTGCGCCGCCGTTGGGGCAGCTCGGGCAAGCGGGGGCTACACGGCGAACGAGCTCGCCCGGGCTTACAAGATGACCCGCCTGTACCAGGCCGGCGATCTCGGCGCCGGCGTGAACGTCGGCATAGTGGAGCTCGAAAGAAACGCACGCTCCGACGTGGCCGCTTACGAGAGCTGCTACGGGATCTCGACGAGGGTCAACTACATCGAGATCGACCACGGTGCCCGGGGCAACACCTACGGATCGGGAGAGGCAGCCCTCGACATCGAGAACGTCGCCGGTCTCGCCCCGGAGGCGACGATCGACGTCTACCAGGCCCCGAACGACAGCACCGGCCCCTATGACGAGATCGAGTACATCGTGGACCATCCGATCGCTCAGGTCGTTACGACGTCCTGGGGCGAGTGCGAGGCGGACCTCGGTCCGAACCGGGCGTCCGCCCTCGTCGCAGCTCGAGCCGAGAACACTCTCTTCGAGCTTGCCGCCGCCGAGGGCCAGACCTGGCTTGCCGCAGCCGGCGACGACGGGTCGACGGACTGTGCCGGGACGACACCTTCCGACAGCACGCTGTCTGTCGACGACCCGGGCTCGCAGGTCTTCGTCACCGCGGTCGGCGGCACGCAGCTGACGCTCGGAGGGAGAGGCAAGCGCGAGGTCGTCTGGAACGTGACGGGCGAAGGCGCCACGGGAGGCGGGGTCTCCGAGCTGTGGGCGATGCCTCCCTACCAGCGGGCGACGCCGGAGTCGCTCCACGTCGTCAGTGAGTACTCTTCGTCGACGCCCTGCGACGCGATGGGCAACTACTGCAGAGAGGTCCCCGACGTCTCGGCGGACGCCGATCCCGAGACCGGCTACATCATCTACTTCAGGGGACGATGGACCACGGGCGGGGGTACGAGCGCTGCCGCCCCTCTCTGGGCGGCGGCCATAGCCCTCGTCGACGGGGACAGGGCGTGCCGAGGGGAGCCAGTGGGTCTCTTGGACCCGGCCCTCTACAAGATCGCGTCGTCTCGCCTCTACGCCTCCTCGTTCACCGACATCACCTCCGGCGACAACGCCTACTCGTCCTCGGGCTACGACGGCGACCTGTACCCGGCCGGGCCCGGCTACAGCATGGCGGCGGGCCTCGGCACCCCGCTCTTGGCAACGGAGCACGCCGGCCTCGCCAGCGCCCTCTGCTCCTCCCTCGAGGACGTGCGACCGGGGGTCCTCCACATCTCCCCCGACTCCGGTCCGAGGCGCGGGGGAAACCGGGTGACCGTCTTCGGGTATGGCTTCGGCGACGTGACGAGCGTGTACGTCGGCAACCACAAGGTGACAAAGTTCGGCGTCGGTCGCTACGGGGGTCTTCGGCCCACCAAGCTCTTCCTCACGATGCCTCCCGGCAGCGGCTCTCGTTGGGTGCTCGTTCGCAGCTCCGGGCTCGCCAACGCACGCACACCCGGAGACGAGTACGTCTACGACGGTTGAGCTCTCGGCACCCCCGGCAGATCCTGATGCGCCGTGGGCGGGCGCGTGGATAGGCTGCCGCCTGTGAGCGTGCGCACCGGTCACGAGCAGGGTGTCGCCGAGTCAGGCTCCGAATACGCGCGCAAGTCCGCGGGTGGTGCGTCGGCGGAGCAGGTGCTCCGTCCACTGCTGTCGGTACTCTTCGGAGACCGCCTGCCCGTCCGGTTCGAGTTCTGGGACGGGAGCGAGCTCGGTCCTGAGGCATCGCCTGGCACGGCCGTCGTGCGCTCGCCCATGGCGCTCAGGCGCATGATGTGGGCGCCCGGCGAGCTCGGGATCGCGAGGGCCTTCGTCGCCGGCGAGCTCGACTTCGACGGCGACGGGTACGCGGTGCTGAGGGCCCTCCACGACGGCATGGGCGAGCGCCTTCCCTCCGCCGCCGACACCGCCCTTCCTATGTGGCGTGCCGCCCGCCAGCTCGGGGTTCTCGGGCCGCCGCCACCTCCACCGGCCTCGGAGATCAGGCTCTCGGGACTCTTCGGCTCGGGCGGGCTCCACTCGAAGCGCAGAGACTCAGCCGCCGTGACGCATCACTACGACGTCGGCAACGACTTCTACCGGCTCGTCCTCGGACCCTCCATGACCTACTCCTGTGCTCGCTTCGAGCAGGGCGGGGCAACCCTCGAGGAGGCCCAGCGGTCCAAGCACGAGCTCATCTGCCGCAAGCTCGGTCTCAGCGACGAGCCAGGCCGGAGGCTGCTCGACGTCGGCTGCGGCTGGGGATCGATGGCCATGCACGCCGCCGCCGAGCACGGCGCCTACGTCGTCGGCATCACCCTCAGCCCTCCGCAGGTCGAGCTCGCTCGGGCGCGAGTGGAGGAGGCCTCGCTCGCCGACCGCGTCGAGATCAAGTTGCTCGACTACCGGGAGCTCAGAGGTGAGAGATTCGACGCCATCTCCTCGATCGGGATGTTCGAGCATGTCGGCAGGGCGAGGATGGCCGAGTACTTCTCGACCCTGTTCTCTTTGCTGAGGCCGAGGGGAAGGCTGTTGAACCACGCCATCTCGAGCACCAGAGGCACACGTCTCAAGGGGCGGACGTTCATGAACCGCTACGTCTTCCCCGACGGGGAGCTGCTCGACGTGGCAGACGTCTCGAAAGCCATGGAGGGGGCAGGTCTCGAGCTGCGCGACGTCGAGTCTCTCAGGGAGCACTACGCCAAGACGCTGCGGCATTGGGTGGCGAACCTCGAGTCGCGCTGGGACGAGGCCGTCGCCCTCGTCGGGGCGGAGCGCGCTCGCGTGTGGAGGCTCTACATGAGCGCCTCGGTGAACGGTTTCGAGGACGGCCACATCGCCGTCCACCAGGTGCTCGGCGTCAGGCGTGAGGCCGGCGAGAGCGGCATGCCGGCGACGAGGACGGCCTGGAGCTGAAGCCAGCGGCCAATGGGCTGGCCTTATCCTTGGGCCTGTGGCTGGCGCATCAGGAACGGTCGAGCGACTCCTCTCCTGGTGTCGCGTCGACTTCCGGCCGCCTCGCCGGCAGCCAAAAGCCCTCGCGCTGGTCGTCGCAACGGTCGTCTCGCTCGGGGGCTCGCTCGGGGTGGACGCCGCCCTCGTCGCCATCGGGACCGCCGTGTTCCCCTCGACGAGAAACTTCGGCCACTTCCACCTCGACGACTACGGAACCCTCACGGTCATCGGGGTTCTCGTGGCTTGCGCCGCCTGGCCGATCACGACGCGTATCTCCTCTTCGCCGCGGTGGCTGTTCTTGCGCATGGCAGTTGCCGTCACGCTCGTCCTCTGGCTCCCGGACCTGTGGATCCTCCACCTCCACGAATCGCCAAAAGGCGTCGCCGTGCTGATGACCATGCACCTCGCCATCGCCCTCGTGACCTACAACGCCCTCGTCCGCATC
>JASHRK010000432.1 GCA_030037405.1 Acidimicrobiales bacterium
TTGTCGCGCCCGGAACGAGAGTCGCCTCCTCAAGAGCCTCCCGCTCCTCCCGGCGAAGACCGCGGCCGATGCCACCGATGCTCACCGGATGGGCGTGGGCGGTCGCGACCTCGCCGATGACGTAGCCGTCCATCGTCTCGGCCCATCTCCTCGCCCGCTCCGTAAGGTTGCGAACCACCGCCACGCTTCGAGGATACGCCGAGGGTGTTCGCCGCCTCAGCGAACCGACAGCTCGGAGCGGTAGACGCGCGACGGCCCCATCTCTACGAGGCGAGCGGCGAGATCGGCAAAGGCGCGGCCCGTCTCGGAGCCCGGTTCCGTCGCCGCGATGGGACGCCCCCAGTCCCCGCCCTCGCGCATGGCGGGCACGAAGGGCACCTGGCAGAGCAGGGCGACGCCGAGAGACTTGGCGAGAGCCGCCCCGCCGCCCGACCCGAAGAGCTCGTAGCGGTGATCGTCGTCGCCCGTGAACCAGGACATGTTCTCGACGACTCCTCTGAGCGGCAGGCGGAGCTGGCGAGCGAGCAGCCCGGCGCGCTGGGCGACGCGTTCGGCCGCAGGCTGTGGAGTGGTCACGACGACGAGCTCGGCCGTCGGGACGAACTGGGCGATCGAGAGCGACACGTCGCCCGTGCCGGGGGGGAGGTCGATCAGGAGGTAGTCGGGAGAGCCCCAGTGGACGTCCACGAGGAACTGCTCGAGCGCCTTGTGCAGCATGGGGCCCCGCCAGATCACCGCCTGGTCGTCAGGGACGAAGAAACCCATCGAGATGCATCTCACGCCCCAGGCCACGGGCGGGAGAAGAAGATCGCCGAGAAGGCTCGGCCGCTCGGTGATGCCGAGCATGGACGGCACCGAGAAACCGTAGACGTCGGCGTCGAGAAGGGCGACGGAGCGTCCGAGCCTCGCCAGGGTGACGGCGAGGTTGACGGTCACGCTCGACTTCCCGACCCCCCCTTTTCCCGACCCGATGGCGACGACCCGGGTGGGCGAGCCCTTGGCGGCGAACGGGCTCGGGCGGGGAGCCGGTCCCTCGGCTCCGTGGCGCTCGGCCGGAGCACCGGCGCCCTGCCCGCCGGGGGACCCGAGCTCGTGCAGCCGCGCCTGCAGCTCCAGCTCCTCGTCGCGCTCCATAGGTACGAGGTCCAGCTCGACGGGTGAGCCGCTCACCCGGCCGACCGCTTCCTCCACCGCCCTACGGAGGGCGTCCTCGTCCGGGTGGCCACCGCTCGGAACGGCGAGGACGACTGCCACGGAGCGCCGGTGGCCTTCCACCGTCCTCACCATCCCGAGCTGTCCGAGAGGACGGAACAGCCGAGGGTCGACGACAGCCTCGACGACCGCCGTCAGTTCGGAATGGCTGCTCATCGCGTCTCGCCTCTCTCGAAAGCCTGCCACCACCTGCCAGCACCGTTGCGCAGGTGTGCACCGGTACGATAACGGGGGTGAACAGGCTGCAGGAGGGGGACGGCTTCTCGGCGACGGTGACCGCCATCACGTCCGCCTTCGGAGACGCCACGCGGCGCGGGATCTACCTCTTTGCCCGGGACCGCACCGGCGTCACGGCGAGCCAGGTGGCCGAGCACTTCGAGCTCCATCCGAACGTGGCCAGGCACCATCTCGAGAAGCTTGCCGCAGGCGGCTACCTCGAGGTGTTCGTCGAGCACGAAGCCTCCGCCGTCGGGCGCCCGTCGAAGCGCTACCGATCGGTCGACGGGGCGACGGAGATGGTGCCGGCCCACCGCGACGACCTCTTGGTGCTGCTCCTCGCCCGCCTCTTGCCCCTCGTCGAGCCGGACGCCGCCGAGCGCGTCGCCTACGACGTCGGAGCCGAGTACGGGAGGACTCTCGGCCTCCAGATGTCCCCCGGGGACGCCCCCCGCTCCGTGCGGGCAGCCATGCAGGCGGTGGCCGACGCTCTCACCGCTCACGGTTTCGCCGCCCATGCCGCGGAGGCATCCGAGCCGGCCGCCGTCGTGCGGGGCAACTGCCCGTTTGGCGCGGCCGCCATCGAGAACCCGGTCCTCTGTGCTGCGGACCGAGGGCTCGTCGAGGGACTGCTCTCGATCCTCTGCGGCGACGGCGTGGCGGTCCAGCTGTCGTCCAGGGCGCGAGGCGACGAGATCTGCGCCACCTTCACCGGCTGAACGCCACGCCGGGGATCGCCTGAGGGCCCGGAGACGTCCGTGCGAGCACGCCACTACCTCGACCACGCCTCGACGACGCCGCTCAGGCCGTCTGCAGCCACCGCCCTCTCGGAGTGGGTCGAGCGGCTCGGCACGAGCGGCGGCGCCGGCGACCCCGGGCGCGTGCACGAGGAGGGCCGTGCCGCGAGAGAGGCGATCGAGAAGGCGCGGGAGGAGGTCGCCAACCTCGCAGGCGTCGCCCCGCGAAGGATCGTCTTCACGAGCAGTGCAACGGAGGCGACGAACACGGCCGTGACAGCGGCCCGGGCCGCTGCAGCCGCCGTCGCTGGAGCGGCTGTCGCTGGTGAGCAGGCCACCGTTGTCTGCGCCGCGGTGGAGCACTCCTCGGTACGGGAGGCCGCCAGGTCTACCGGCCCGGTCACGGAGCTCGCGGTCGAGCCGAGCGGTGCCGTCTCCCTCGACCACCTCGAGTCGCTCCTCGCGACGCTCGGAGAGCGGCCGGCGCTCGTGAGCTGCCAGTGGGCCAATCACGAGGTCGGGACTGTGCAACCGATCGTCGAGGTGGCCGAGCTCTGCGGGAGGGCGGGCGTGCCTCTTCATGTCGACGCGGCGGCGGCCTTCGGTCACGTGCCCGTCGACTGCGAGGCGCTCGGCACCAGCTACGTCTCGCTCAGCGCCCACAAGATGGGCGGTCCCGCCGGCGTAGGCGCTCTCGTCCTCGGGCGGGGGACGAGGCTTCGCCCCTTCCTCGTGGGCGGGTCGGAGGAACGGGGACGGAGGGCGGGGGGGGAGAACCTCCTGGGAATCGTCGGTTTCGGCGCCGCCGCCGCCGAGCTCGCAGAAGAGGGCCGGATGGAGGCGGAGCGCGCCGCCGCCAGCGGGGCGATCGAGGACCTCGCCCGGCTCGCCCAGGAGGCCGGCGGGGTCGAGCTCCTCGGGCCCTCCTCCCGAGAGGGTCGCCTCCCCCACCTCGTCTGCATCTCGGTCGACGGCGTCTTCGGCGAGGCAGTCCTTCTCGCCCTCGATCGGGCAGGTGTCGCCGCCCATTCGGGCTCCGCCTGCTCTTCGGAGCTCCTCGAGCCCTCCCCGGTGCTCTCGGCCATGGGTGCGGACCCGGACCGGTCTCTCCGCCTCTCCGTCGGATGGTCGACCGAGCAAGAGGACATCGAAGCATTCGGCGAGGCGTTCGGGCCCGCCGTCGAGTCGCTCAGGAAACTCGGCGGCCAGGACTGACCGGAACCGGGCGAGGCGCCGCAGGCTGGAACCGGGCGAGGTGCCGCCGGCGCCGCCGGCAAGATCGTCGCGCCGCTGCCCGGCAGTAGGGCTCTCAGCCGCTCCTTGCCCGCGCGATGGGCGAGGGGACGGCCTCGTGCGCGCCCTTGAAAGCGGCCAAGGCGACGCGCCGGACGTCTCTCAGCAACGCCTGCGAGGCGTGGTCGGACACCATCGCCCGGAACTGGGCAGAGGCGGCGAGGGCGTCGTGGCGATCTTGGTACAGCATGACGCCGTCGTAGGCGCGGGCCGTGGCGTAGTCGGGATCGGCCCGGACTGCTGCCTGTATCTCGACGTCTCCTTCTCGTAGAAGGGACCTCGAGTGGTCGGCGAGGCCGGCCAGCCGCGAGAGCCAACCGCTCCCGGCGAGCGCCTCGGGCTGCGACGGCTGGAGAGAGAGGACCTTGTCATAGGTGGAGAGCGCCTCGCCCACGTGCCCGTTGGAGCCGAGAACGCTCGCCTCGGCGAGCATGATCTGCACCCGCGCCTCGACGGAGAGCTTTGGCTGGCTGGCGAACGGGCCGACACCGCCAAGAGCGAGGCCGAGAACGGTCGCCGCCGCGGCGAGGAATGCAAAGGCAGACCAGCCCGTGAGCGCCCGGGCGCGCCGGCTGGCAAGGCGCGACGAGAGCCGGCTCGCCGCCGGGGCCCGCCGGCCGGCCGGCTCCTCGTCTCCCGGTCCGGATGCCCCCGCCGCGGCGTCGTCCGCCGCGGCGGCGGTGCCGAGCTTGCGCTCCAGGTCTGCTCGGAGACGTTCGTAGCGGGTGCGCAGGCGCTCGTAGTCGGCTCCGGCGAGGTCTCCGGCGGCGTGCTCACGCTCGAGGTCCTCGAGCGACCTGTCGAGATACGCGCGATCCTCGTCGAGCTCCGAGCGGCTCATCTCTCCGTCTCCGGGCGGCTCATGGGCTCGCTCCTGTCGGAGCTCGCCTCCGCCAGAAGTACCAACCGAGCCCGCACAGAGCGAGTGCGAGCGCCCCGAGGGGAACGATGTAGAGCGCCGAGGTGAGCCCGCCCGTGGGCGGCACGAGGAGGGAGTCCGAGCCGAAACGGGCCGTCACCCAGCTCTCGATGCGAGCGTCGCTCCACCCCTCGCGTACGAAAGAGTCGACGCGGTGGCGCAAGTCGACGGCGGAGGGTGCCGCCGACTGAGCGATCGAGAGGTCGTCGCAGGCGGGACATTTGATGATGCTGTCGAGCCGGGACTCACGGGCGAGCGTGCTCGACTTCGGCTCGTGCACGCTCCCGAAGGCGAGCACCCCGATAGCCACCGCACACAGGAATGCCCAAGCCCACCGCGAAGCCCACCAGGGCTCGGCCCGCCGGCGTGAGATCGCAGGTGCCCGCACGGAGCCCGCCGTCACGCCGCCGCTCCTTGGTGTGCGAGCGCCAGCCGTTTCGCCTCCTGCTCGAGCAGCTGGTCGAGCTGGTTGGTGGTGAGCCCCCCGAGTATGCAGGCGACGACGCGGCCGCCCGGGGCGACGAGGTAGGAGCGGGGCAGACTGCCCACCCCCCAGGCGGAGGCGATCTCACCGTCAGGATCGTCGACGGCCGGCCAGGTCGCCCCCTCGGAGTGCTGGAAGCGAATTCCGTCCGACAGGGTGTCGCCGTAGAGGACGCCGATCACGACCGGGCGCACCCCGTCGGGCTTGGTGTAAAGGAAGCGCTCGATCTGCGGCGCCTCCGACTGGCAGACCGTGCACCATGATGCGAAGAAGTTCACGAGTACCCAGTCGTGCGAGTACGCCTCCAGGTCGACCCTCGAGCGTCCCGAGAGAGTCCGGCCCTCGAGAGCTGGGGCGGCCTTGCCGACGAGCGGGCTCTGGACCGTCTGCAACGACGCCGCCGGACGTGTCGCCAGAACGGCGACGAGGACCGCCACGACGACGATGGCCCCGAGGGCCGACCAGCGGGCGACCGCAAAGCCGCGCCTCACGCCGAGCTCCCCACGGGGACCCGCCTCCCGGCCACGTCGCCCGAACGGGCGGGCACCGCCAGCGCCGGGACCGCCGAGACGGGGTCCGTTCCCCGCCGGCGCCGGCCGGGCACGGCCGCCAGGATCGCCCCGGAGAACATGAGGAAGCCGCCGATCCAGATCCACATGACGAGTGGCTGCTCGACTATGCCGAAGGTGATCTTGCCCTTGCCGGTCGGAGAGGCGCTGTCGATCGTCACGTAGACGTCCCCGTGGAAGAACGACGAATCGATCCCAGGGGTGCCGATGCCCTCCTGGTCGGGAAAGTTGCTGATGGCGGGGTGAAGGGTCGAGCCGTCGACGTGGATCGTCGTGATCACCCCGTTCTTGTTGGGATCGACGAAGTGACGGGCCGACACGAGCTCGATCGAGTGGCCGCCGAACTCGCCCCTCTCGCCGGGAGAGAGCACGAGCGTCCCCCGATGGCCGAACGAGGTCGCCGCCGCCAGCCCGCAGGCGACGAAGACGACGCCGAGATGGACGATCATGCCACCGTTCGCCCTCCCGACGAGCCCGCGCCACGCCCCCGCCCCGGAGCGGTGGGCGGCCAGCGTCGCAAGAACGAGCTGGCGAAGGGCGGAGCCGCCGGCGACCCCGGCGAGCCCGAAGGCCGCGAGCGGGGTGAGACCTCGAACGCCCCCGATGACGCAGGCTGTGACGACGCCGACGCCGATCCAGGCCGGGATGGCGAGGCGCGACCTGAGCACTCCGGGCGAGGCGGCCCGCCAGGGCAGCACGGGCGCGACGGCCATGAAGAAGAGGAGGGCGATGCCGATCGGGGCGGTGACCGAATCGTAGTAAGGCGCTCCGACCGTGATCGTCTCGTTCTTCAGAGCCTGGACGAAGAGGGGGAAGACGGTGCCGATGAGGACGACGACGGCGAAGGCGGCAAAGAGGAGGTTGTTGACTAGGAAAGCGCCCTCGCGGGAGACGGGCGAGTCGATGGAGCCCGGCGAGTGGAGGCGATCTCCCCGCCAGCCGATGAGGCCGACGCCGGCGACGACGACGGCGCCGAAGTAGGCGAGCAGCACCGGACCGAGACCCGAGTCGCTGAAGGAGTGGACGGACTCGATGACGCCCGAACGGGTGAGAAACGTCCCGAGAATCGTC
>JASHRK010000433.1 GCA_030037405.1 Acidimicrobiales bacterium
AGAGACGAGCGGGATGAGGACGAGAAGGCTCAGATAGATGGCGGCCATGCCGGGCGCCAGCACTCGCGTGAGGCGAGGACGACCCCACGACACGATCGTCCTCGCCCGAGGGAGCCGGTTCAGCTGCTCGAGGTGCTGACACCGAGCGACTGCTCGATCTTCGTGACTATCCCGCTCGTCGGTCCGAAGAATTTAGTGGTGTCGGCAGTCCAGCCACCGAGCGAGGCGATGGTGAAGAGGTCGGGAGGGGTAGGGAAGGTCACGCCGGCCGCAGCTGCGGCAGAGGCGACGACGGGCCGGTACCCCTGCTTGGCCCAGACCTCCTGGCCCGCCTTGGAGAGGAGGAACTTCGCGAACGCTTCGGCGGCGGCGTCGTGCGACGCCTTCTTCAGCACGGCGATGGGGTTCTGGATCAGGATCGTCTGCGGCGGGATCACGTAGTCGATCGGCTCGCCCTTGCGCTGGGCGGCGATGGCGTCGTCCTCGTAGTCGAGAAGGACGTCGCCGGTTCCCTCGGTGAAGGCGGCCATGGCGTCGCTGGCGCTCGCCGGCTGGGACACCGTGTGCTTCAGGAGCTGCGCCAGGTAGGCGTCGGCGGCGGAAGCAGAGGCGCCCAGCTTCAACTCCGCACCGTAGGCGGCCATGAGGTTCCAGCGGGCGCTGCCCGAGCTGTACGGGTTAGGCGTCACGACCTTCACGCCCGGCTTGACGAGGTCGGCCCAGGAGTCGATGTGGAGCGGGTTCCCCTTCCGGACCACGAAGACGACGACGGAGTTGGTGACCATCCCGTGGGCGGGGCCAACCGTGTCCCAGTCGGAGGACACGAGGCCCGCCTGCACGAGTTTTGCCATGTCGGGCTCGGAGGAGAAGTTGACGACGTCCGCAGGCAGGCCGTCGAGCACGCTCCGGGCCTGCTGGCCCGATGGCCCGAAGGACGTCGTCACGGAGACGCCCTTGCCGTCGCGGGTCTTCTTGAAGGCTGCGATGAGCGCTGAGTAAGCGGTCTCGGGGGTGGAATAGGCGACGAGGCTCACCGACTTGCCGGCGTTGGGGGCCTTGCTCTTGTTCGAGGCCGCGTTCCCCCCGGAACTGGAGCCGCATGCGGCAGCGAGCAGACCAGCAACCGCGAGAAGCGTGCCGAACTGCACCCCCCGCAGTCTCCGGCGGGCGGCTGGACGGTGGATCACGGTGGTCGGCCGAGTTGTGTTGATCATAACACGAAATTTTATCAAAAGACTAGAAAGATGCTCATCACGCTTGCTGAGGTGCTACAGGTGCTCGCGCTCGGGCACGGCCGCCGCGCCCGTCACGTGCCGCAGTGGGCGAGGTTGTTGCCCGAAACGGGTACGTTTCTTCAACCACTTCGTACGCCCTGGAACGCGCCCTTCGCGCCCAGCTCACCCGCAGTTCCGGCCGCTCTCGACCCTGCGCCTGCCACCGGGCGGGAGTTGGTGCTACGAAGAGCACGTGAGTGGTGACAGCACGCACGGGAGCGAGGCGGAGCACCCACAGGCAGGGGACGCCGAGGTGCTCGCCGTCCTGATCGCCCACCGGGCCGAGCTCGCCTCGGAGGTGGCCGAGCTGGCGGAGCCGGTACGGGCGCCAGGCGTCCAGGTGCCCTTCGGCAAGCGTGCCGGCGACCACACGGGTGACGCCGTGCTGCAGATGACCCGCAGCGTCGCTGCGAGCGAGCTGCACCAGCTCGCCCTCGAGATAGACCGCGCCATAGAGAAGGTCGCCCAGGGCACCTACGGCTTGTGCGACGCCTGCGGGACCGCCATCGCGGCTGCCCGTCTCGAGGCGCTGCCGTGGGCCGTCTTCTGCGTCTCGTGCAAGCAGTCGGGCGCCAAGGTCGGAGGGTTGGGGCAGGTTGGGCAGGTCGGACGGATCGGGCGGTAAGGGCCCGACGGGACCATCCCGGCCCGGTCGACCCCCTCGCGCCCGCCCGCGATCGCTCAGCGATACTGCAAGCGCTTCTCCACGACGTCCCGCAACGCGTCTCCGAGCACGCTCACCGCCAGAACGGCGAGAACGATCAACACAGCCGCAGGCCAGAGCTGCCACCAGTAGCCGTCGAAGAGATTGTTGACGCCGTCGGTGAGAATCTGCCCCCAGTTGGTCGCCGGGGGAGGCACGCCGAGACCGAGGAAGCTGATCGAGGCGAATATCAAGATCGCGTCTGCCACCTTGAGGGTGCCGTTCACGACGACGACGCCGAGGAGGTTGGGCGTGATGTGCCGGCCCATGATGCGGGGCCGGCTCGAGCCGTAGCCTTCCGCCGCCTTGACGTAGTCACGCGTGCGCAAAGAGAGCGTCTCCCCCCGCACGAGCCTCGCCGTGGACAGCCAGCTGACAGCCGTGATCACGAGAATGATGAGCCAGAGGGTCGGCGTGACGAAGGAGGCCAGCAGCACTACGAAGAAGAGAAACGGGATCGAGAGCAGGGCGTCGACCACTCTCATGAGGACTGCGTCGACTATCCCTCCGAAGTACCCCGCCACGAGGCCCCAGGCGAGGCCGAAGAGCGTGGCCAGCACTCCGACGGCGAGCCCGACCTCGAGAGTGCTCTGCCCGCCCACCATGAGGCTGCCAAGCTCGTCCTGCCCGTTCGGGTTCGTCCCGAGCGGGTGAGCCCAGCTCGGTGGGCGGTTCTCGAGGAGAAGGTTCGCCGACACCTGGTTGGTGTGGTACAAGAGCGGCCCGACGAAGCTGAAGAGCGCGATGAGAGCGAGCATGGCGGCACATGCGACGGCCAGCCGGTTCTCGAGGAACGTCCGGACTGCCAGGCTGAAGAGCGACTTTGCAGCTCGCTCCTCGCGATCTGCGAGAACGGCAGGGGACTGGACGACCGTTGTCATTCGAATGTCACTCGTACCGGATCCGCGGGTCGAGGACCGCATAGGCGATGTCTGCAAGGAGATTGCCGACGATCGTCGCCACCGTGACCACGAGCACAACTCCGAGGAGGACGGGGTAGTCGCGGTCCTGGGCGGCGTTCCAGAAGAGAAGACCGACGCCTGGGTAGTTGAAGAGCGCCTCGACGATGAGGGCGCCGGACAGGACGTAGGGAAGGCTGAGGCCGATCAACGTCACCGTGCTCATGACGGAATTGCGAAGAACGTGGCGGAGGAGCACGCGTCGTGGTGACGCCCCTTTCGCGTAGGCGGTCCGCACGTAGTCCTCGAGGAGGTTGTCGATCGTGGCAGAGCGCATGTAGCGGCTGAAGTAGCTGACGCCACCGAGACAGAGAGTGAGGACAGGCAGGATGAGGTCGGCGAGGTCGACCCCGAAGCCTGAGCCGAAGTTCGAAGCCGTCGAAGGCACGAGCGGCAGCCAGATGCTCAGGAGGACGATGAGCACGACCCCGAGGAAGAAACTCGGCATCGAGTAGAAGACCATCATCATCGTCGTCAGGACGTGATCGTCGACCCGGTTGCGCCTGCGCCCCTGCCACAACCCCATCGGTATGGCGATCGCTACCGCGATGCAAAGGGAAGAGCCGACGAGGAGAAGGGTCCGTGGCACGAACTCCGCCAGGAGGGAGCCGACCGTCTGGTTGAGCTTGTAGGAGAAACCGAGGTTCCCGTGAAGGGCGTTCCATACCCAGAGGGCGTACTGAACAGGGACAGGGCGAAGGAGGCCCTCCTGACGTGCCAGCTGGTGGACGGCGTAGGACGAGGGCTTGGACCCGAGCTGCGCCCGCACCAGCCCGCCGGGCAGGGCGTGCAGCATGAGGAAGACCAGCATGGAGACGATCCAGGCGATGACGACGGCCTGACCGAGGCGGCGGAGGACGAACGAGCTCACTGCAGGACAACAGAGGTGCAAGAGGCCATCGTCAGAGGGCTTCCACGTTGGCGGCGGCGGGCTCAGCCTGCCCAGCTCGTCCGAGCGTCTCGTGCCCGGGCGCGCCGTCGAGAGTCTCTCGCCACTGTTCGAGCTCAGCGGCGAGCTCCTCGGCAAGCTCGCGATCGAGCCCCCCGGCCTTACGAGCCCACGCCTCCCCGGACAAGGCACCTATGGCCCGGGCCACGGCAAGCGAGTCGATCCCGTAGTAGCGGGCAAGGTACTTGGCGGTCCCCCCATGGGTGAAGCGGTCCTGGATCCCGAGGCGAACCACCTTCGTCGCGAGACCCTCGCTCGCCACGAGCTCGCACACGGCGCTCCCGAGCCCGCCCACGACGGAGTGGTTCTCGCAGGTGATAACCCCGAGACGGGCACTTCTCATGGCTTCCAGCAGCACGTCGTCTCCGAAGGGCTTGAGAGTCGACACGTGCAGGTGGCGGACGCCCGTGCCACGGGCCGAGGCCCAGGCCACGACCTCCCGGACGTAGTCGGTGGCGACGCCGCTCGTCACCAGCACTACGTCGTCTCCGCCGCTTAGCTCACGGGTCTTTCCGAGCGTCATGGGGGTGTCGAAGAGTCGGGGAACCTCGCCTCTCAGCATCCGGCAGAAGACCGGGCCCGGGATCTCGTCGAGGCACTGCCAGACGGTCTCTACCTCGGTCGCATCCCCGAGATCGAGCACGGTCATGTTCGGCAGGCCCCGGACGAGATTGACGTCGTCGACCGCCTGATGTGTCACGCCACCAGGCGTCGTGATGCCGGGAAGGAACCCGATCAGCCGCACCGGCAGGCAAGGGTAGGCGATCGCCATCGCGAGCTGGTCGTAGGGCCGCCGCGTGACGAACACGCTGAAGGTCGTGACGAAAGGGACGAGGCCTTCGCGGGCCATGCCTCCGGCGACTCCCATCATCGACTGCTCGGTCATGCCCATCGAGTAGAAGCGCTCCGGAAAGGCCTCCTTGAACCCGTCCGCCTCGCAGGACGACGTCAGGTCGGCCGACAGGCAGACGACCTCGGTGCGCTCCCTGGCGTAGCTCACGAAGGAGCTCCTGAACGGTCTGAGCACGACTTCCCGCCGCCGGGCCCCGGGTACAGACGAGTCAGCCACCGGACCGCCCGGCTCGGGAAGCCTCGAGATCGGCGACTGCCCGTCTCGCCTCGTCAACAGAGAGCCTCACGTAGTGGAATCTTGGCGCCCGCTGCGCGAGCGAGGAGATCCCGTGCCAGGGGCTCGTCCTGCAGACGACGGCGAGCGGGCGTCGTGCCACCAGGGTCGATGCCGCCTGCCAGATCGCCTCGGGGTCGTGACCGTCCACCTCCCGGACCTCCCAGCCGAAGGCGACGAGGCGCTCGACGACCGGCTCGATCGGGAGCACCTCGGCCACCGGGCCGTCGCACTGGGAGCCGTTGGCATCGACCAGCACCGTGATCTCGTCCAGGTGGTAGGCGGACGCGAGCGCGAATGACTCCCACATCTCTCCTTCCTGGAGCTCCCCGTCACTGAGCAGGACCCAGAAACGGGACTTCGCCCCGCGTCGCCGGCGCCCAAGGACGCGGCCGACGGCTACGGCGAGCGCCTGCCCGAGGGAGCCGGTCGTCGCCTCCATCCCCGGCGAATGCTCGGCGCCGATCATCTCGACTGTCGAGCCGTCCTGGTTGAACTGTTCCAGAGAAATGGGGGCGAGCCGGCTCGTCTCGATGAGCGTGGCGTAGAGCACGAGGGCGTAGTGAGCCGGCGACATGACGAAACGATCGAGGTCGTCTCGCTGCGGGCCGTTGTAGCTCGCACCAAGAAGCCGGACGGCGGACCGCTCGCCCGGCGTCGCATCGAAGGGCGCCGCCTCGGGTGGGCCAGTGCTCGGGCCAAGGCGCATCAACCCCGAGTAGAGGGTGGCGAAGATCTCGGCGCTCGAACAGGCCTGCGAGAGGTAGCCGCCGCCGTTTCTGACCGTGTGGTCGAGGACGCGGGAGCGGATGCGCCACGCCCGCTCGCTGACGAGGGCCGCAGGGCAGTCTCCGCTCTCCTGGCTCATGGCGAGGCGAGACGCATGAGCGGTGTCAGGCACTCGGAGAACCCCCTTCGAGCCGTCCCGTGAGCGTTTGTGCATTGTTGATCCGATGTGCGCAGGCTGAGACAATCCCTGCGTGGCACGACTCGAGCTCGACGAGATGATGCTCCGAGCCGCTTGGATGTACTACGACCAGGGCTGTACCCAGGCGGAGATCGCCACGCAGCTCGGGGTCTCTCGCTCCACGATCAGCCGGGCGTTGCAACGCGCCCAGGACGAGGGGGTCGTCGAGATCCGGCTCACCGTTCGACCACCCGAGGTGGCACAGCTCGAGTCGGAGCTGCTGGCAGCCGACCATCATCTCCAAGAGGTCATGATCGCCCCTCTGCGGGAGGCCGAGCACCCTCGCGCGGCGACGGCGCGTGTCACGGCGCGCATCCTGGAGAGCCTGTTCAGCGGAGGCGATACGACGGTCGCGATCGGATGGGGCCGCACGCTCGCAGCAGCCGCGGCCCTCGCCCGCCATCGCCCGGCGCGCCGTGGTCGCCTCGTCGACGCCATCGGCCACGCCCACTCTGCCGAGGGAGCCGCCGCGATGGACGTAAGCTCGACCTTGGCCACGGCCTTCTCCATCTCGGCCGTGCACGTGCCCGCTCCCGCCCTCGTCCGCGACGCCGACACCGCCCGCGTGCTTCTCTCCGAGGAGTCGGTGAGGCGCGCCCTCGAGCTCGCCCGTGGCGCCGACGCGACAGTCGTGTCGATCGGCTCGACCGGCCCCGGCACGCCGCTGCTCGCGACCGACCTGCTCGTCCCCACTGAGCTCGACGAGCTCGTCGGGGACGGCGCCGTCGGGGACATTCTCGGTTGCTTCGTCGACGCTGCGGGCGCGCCCGTGCCCCGCCGCGATCTCTTCTGGATCGGCCTCACGGCAGCCGACCTCCTCGCCGCCCGGCACGTGATCGCCGTCGCAGGCGGACCGGGCAAGGAGAGCGCCGTGCGAGCGGTCCTCTCCTCGGGGATGGTCGACGCCCTCGTCACCGACGAGGCGACCGCCCGGGCCTTGCTCGCCCACGGCTGAGTCGTAGCCGTATCGCAGCTGGGTCACGGCTGCACAGCTACCTTCAGGGCGCTCGGGAAGAGACGGCGCGAGAGCACGGCGGAGAGCTCCTCGAGGCCGGCCTTCCCCTGGATGAGCTCGTGCCAGGGTACGGAACCGTCCTCCAGTAGCTCGAGGGCAGCCGCCACAGCGGGCGGGTCGTGGTGGAACGAGCCGACGAGATTGAGCTCCTCGTAGTGGAGGCGATAGGTGTCCATACGGGCAGTGCTTCCGGCGACGCACCCTCCAAAGAGACAGACAGTCCCGCCGGCAGCAACCATGGTGGCCGCCAGCTCCCAGGCCGACGGCGTCCCCACTGCCTCGATCACGAGCTCGGGGCCACGACCGTCGTTGCAGGCGGCGCGTACGACCTCGCCGTCGGCAAGGTCCCGCGTCGCCCGCACTGTCCGGTCCGCACCGAAACGAGGCGCCAGCTCGAGCCGGTCGTCGTGCGGGTCCACGACCGTCACCTTCGCCTCTCGCCGGCTGAGCACGGCTGCGAGCAACAGGCCCAACGAGCCGGCGCCGAGCACGGCTACTTCCGTGCCCGGAGCCACCGAGAGCTCGCGGACGGCCTTCACGGCGCAGGCGAGCGGTTCGTAGACAGGCACGATCTCCATCGCCAGCTCCGGCGGGATGACATGGAGGTTACGCTCGACGATCCTCGCCGGAACGGTGACCGCCTCGGCGAACCCGCCGAAGAGGAAGAGCAGGTCCTCGCAGAGCGAGAAGCGCTCTCTCGAGCACTGGAAACAGCTTCCACACGGCGCAGAGTTGGCGGCGACGACGCGGTCTCCTACGGCGATGCCTGTCACCCCTGTGCCGAGGGCGGCGACGCGGCCGGCGAACTCGTGCCCGAGCACGCCTGGTTCGCTCAGGTAGCGGGGATGGCCGCGCAGGTATGCCTTGCGATCGGTGCCACATGTGAGGGCGGCCTCGACCGCGAGAACGATCTCGCCCGGCCCGGCGACGGGGTCGGGCACCTCCTCGACCCGGAGATCCTCGACTCCGTGCAGGACGGCCGCGCGCATCAGACGGCTCCGTCTCTCCTCGAGCGCTCGGGTGACGCCGTGACGACGACCTTCATCACGGCACCGCCTGCCCTTGCGGCTTCGAGCGCCTCGGTCGTCTGCTCGAGCGGGTAGCGGTCGCTCACGATGCCGCTCACGTCCAGGGTTCCCTCGGCAAGGAAGGAGAGCGCCCGGCGCGTGTCGTCCGGCCCCGCCGAGTAGCTCGCCTGGATCGTCACCTCGTCGAAAAAGAGCCGGTTCGGCTCGAAGCTCGCCTTCTCGCCGGGGGGAGGCGGGGCGAAGAGCTGCACGGTCGTCCCCCGGCCTGCCAGCAAGAGGCCGAGCGAAAGCACGTCCTCCCGGCCCGAACAGAGCGCTATCAGGTCGAGCGGAGCCTCTCGAACGATCTCGCCGAGGACTTGAGGATCGGGCTCGACGGCGTCGATGCCGGCTCGCGTGGCGATCGTGCGGCGCTCCCGGACCGGGTCTGCTCCGAGCACCCTCACCCCTATCGAGGACAATGCCCGGCCATATAGCTGGCCCATCTGCCCGAGGCCGACGACGAGCGCCGAGTCTCCGCCGCCGACGCCTGCCTTGGCGATGCCACGCAGGCAGCATGCGAGCGGCTCGATCAAGGTCGCCGTCTCGCTCGCGAGATGAGGCGGCAGGCGGAGGACCTCGCTTTGCACATATGTCGCCGGCACGAAGATCTTCTCGGCAAGGCCACCCGGTTCGATGCGGCTCGATCGGAAGCCGGAGCAGAGGGTCTCGCGCCCCCGGCGGCAGTGGTGGCATGCTCCGCAAGGCACGTGGTGGTGGACGAAGACGCGGTCGCCGACAGCAAGCGCGCCGTCCGTGGCTGCGCCGTCAGTGCCTGCGCCGTCCGTGCCTGCGCCGTGGCCAGGCGCCCCGATGCTGGCGACGCGACCGACGATCTCGTGGCCGAGCACGGTCGGGACCTTCTGGCCGACGTACCAGTCCATGAGGTCGCTCCCGCAGATCCCGCACACCTCGACGTCGACGACAACTCCTCCGTCGCGCGGCTCTGGATCGGGATAGTCGTTACGGACCTCCACATGTCCAGGTTCCAGCATCACCGCCGCCCTCACGCGCTGCCCACCTCGCTCGCGAGCTCTGCTGCCGCCAAGGCGGCGAGCGATGCCGTATAGGGCGGGCGGGCTACCCCGTGTTCCGTGACGATGGCAGTGACCAGGCCCGCCGGGGTCACGTCGAAGGCGGGGTTCCACGCCGCCGCCTCTTCGGCGGCGACGCGAGAGGCGCCGAGGTAGAGAACCTCCGCCGGGTCGCGCTCTTCTATTGGTATCGAAGAGCCGTCATTGAGGGCCAGGTCGAAGGTCGAAGTGGGCGCCACCACGTAGAAGGGCACCCGGTGGGCCGCCGAAGCGAGCGCTATGGCGTAGGTGCCGATCTTGTTCGCAACGTCGCCGTTGCGCGCTATGCGGTCGGCACCGACGACGACAGCGTCCGCCATCTCCTGGCGCAGAGCCCAGGCAGCGGCCCCGTCTGCGAGCACCCGTGCGGGAACCCCGGCGCGGGCGAGCTCCCAAGCGGTGAGCCTTGCCCCTTGAAGCAGCGGCCGGGACTCGCAGACGAGCGCCTCCTCCAGGCCGCCACGCTGCCAGAGCTCGACGATGACGCCGAGCGCCGTGCCATCGCCACAGGTCGCAAGGCTGCCGGTGTTGCAGTGGGTGAGCACGCGGTGCTTTCCCTCGAGCTCGCCCGCTCCGTGCATCGCCATCGCCCGGCAGCTCGACCGGTCCGCCTCGATTATGGCGAGCGCGGCGGAGAGAGCGACGGCCTGCCGTTCTCCCGCCTCGGCACCGGTCACGCGGCGACCGACGCCGCGGACGGCCCACTCGAGGTTCACCGCCGTCGGCCGGGCAGAGAGAAGACGGTCCGTGATCGGATCCAGGGCGGCCGCGAACTCCGCAGGAGGCCCGCCCGCAGAGAGCTCGCCGTTCGCCAAGGCGAGCGCGACGGCAAGCGCACCGCAGGCGCCGATTGCGGGAGCGCCCCGGACGCGGAGACGACGTATCGCCTCCTCCACGGCGCCAACCGTCTCGAGTCGCAGGATCACGAGCTCTCCCGGAAGCCGCGTCTGGTCGACGATCTCGATCGCTCCGCCGGCCCAGGCGACGGAGGCGAGATTGCCCGGTGAGCGGTCCGTCACCTGCCGTCTCCGGCGCGTCCCGACCTCACGCTGGCAACCCTCCCCCGACTACTGCCCGTGCGACCTCCTCGAAGCATGAGGTCGACAGCTCGAGCGACCCGAGGTCCACGCGCTCGTTGGCACCGTGGAACATCTCCCGGTACTGCTCGATCGACATCTCCCGGGAGAACAGCCCGAAACCGTAGGCCGTCGTTCCTCTCCACCGATAGAAACGCCCGTCTGTCGCGCCATTCGAGACCACCGGGAGCAACCGAGACCGCGGGTAAGGGCCCGAGGCCACTCTCTGCAGGAGCCGGTACAAGGAGGTATCGGAGGAGGAGCGGGACGCCTCGTCGTGATCGCCGACGATGACCTCGACACGCGTTGCAAGGTCACCGAGCGCCTCTCGTATCGAGCCCTCGACCTCCTCTCGCGCCTGTCCGGGAAGGGTACGAACGTCGAGCTCCAGCTCCACGACGCTGGGGATGACGTTTGCCTTCGTCCCGGTGCGCATGATGGTGGGTGCGATGGTGAGGTGAGTCGAGGCGTGGACTTGTCTTGCCAGCTCTCGGTCCTCGGTCTCGAGGCACCACTCGTTGAGGAGGACCGGATCCCTCACGACCGGGCGCAGCGTCTCGTCGTGGAAGGTTGCCTCGGCGAACAAACCCCAGGCGTCGTCGACGACTGCAGGGCCGAGGAAGCTCGCGAGCCTCCGCACCACCTCCGCGGCATTGACGAGAGCGTTGTCCGCTCGAAACGGTGCCGAGGCGTGCCCGGCCGTCCCGGAGATCCGGAGCGTGCAGGCGGCGCCCCCCTTCTCGCCGACTGCGATCGTGAGCGCCGTGCCCGCGCCCGTCTCGACGGGGAGGCCCCCGGACTCGGTGACGACGAAGTCAGCTGCGACCTGCTCGGGCACGTGATCGAGGAGCCAGGCCGTCCCGTAGTGACCGGTCGCCTCCTCGTCAGCCACGCCGGCGAAGATCAGCGTCCCTCTCGGCCGGAGCCTCCCGGTGCGGACCTCGTCCGCCACCCGGTTGAAGGCGACCGCCATCGCCGCAGTCAGGTTGAGCATGTCGACGGCGCCCCGCCCCCAGAGCCAGCCGTCGACCACCTCACCGCCAAAGGGGTCCATTCGCCAGGCCTTCTCGTCGACTGGAACGACATCCAGGTGCCCGAGGTAGCACAGGCTCGGGGCAGCGGGATCCGACCCTTCGATGCGGGCGACGAGGGAGCCTCGTTGCGGGGCAGACTCGTGCCGCTCGCTTGCTCCAGCACCGCCCAGATAGTCGCACAGGGTGCCGGCGCTGCGGCTCTCGAACCCTGAGCCCGCACTGCCGTCGTTGACACAACGATTCCTGATCAGAGCCTGCAGCAGCTCAGCGGTCTCCGATGTGAGGGGAGCACCCATCGGCGTGTGCTTACGACACGAAGTACCAGAGCTGAGGGAGCGGGTCGCCGAAGACACCCTGAGGCGACCAGCCCTTCAGCTTGTTGGTCACGACGGAGATCTGGTATGCCCCTGTCGGGAACCACAGAGCCACGATCTGGCGGGAGAGGTAGTTCTCGACGGCGTAGAGGTACTTGAGCCCGCTGTGCATGTCGGCGGCCGCCATCAACTTGTCGGCGGTCGCCGAGTAGTAGCCCCCGCCCCAGTAGTTGCCCTTCCCGAAGTTGATCTCGTTCGTGGGATAGGTCGTCGCCCCGGAGTAAAGAGCGAACCAGAGGGGATATATCGCTATGGCGAAGTTGCACGGTCCCGGCGGGCACACGCCGTCCTGCGAGATCATCGTCGTGGCGCTGAGCGGGTCGAGCTCGATGTCTATCCCGGCAGAGCGGCCGGCCGTCTGGAAAGCCAGGGACTGCGCCGCCAGTCCCGTGTCGCCGGTCGAGTAGTCCATGAGCAGGGTCAGCTGCTGCCCGCGCTTGATCTTGGCTCCGCACTCGCCGGCGCCTGTGCCCGGTCGTTGACAGACGAAGTACCGAGAGGAGCCACGCTTCCATCCATGAGCGGTGAGCAGCGCCTCCGCGGTACCTATCGAGTATGGATCGGGGTCGCTCTTCACCTCAGGACTTACGAGAGGTGAACCGGGTACGTTCGGCACAGGTCCATAGGTCAGGACCCCCAGCCCATCCAGTGTCGTCTTCAAGTACAAGGGCTCATCGATGAGATGTTGGAGAGCCTGGCGGATGTAGAGCTGCTTGATGAGGGGACCGTAAGTAGGGCTTGTCCAGCCCAGCTCCGCCCATTGGGTGACGTTGGGCGTCCAAGGCGACACGGTGTACCCGTGGGACTTGAGGTAGCCGGTGAGACCGGTGTCGGAGTAGGGGATCCAGCCGTAGTCGATCGTCCCGGCCCGAAGGGCGTCGACCTCCGCCGTCGAGCTGGTGAAGGTGTCGAGAATCACCTGATGGAGATGGGGAGCCTCCGCGCCGCTATACGACTTGTTCGCCGTGAGCACCGTGCGAGCCGTGGCGGCGTTGTAGCCGGTGACCTTCCACGGGCCGTCGATCGTCTTCCAAAGGGGGTTGGTCGTGTAGGTCGACACCTCCTTGGACTGGTCGTAGAGAAACGTGAAGACCTTCTTTGCCCCCGCGGGAGTGAGGTCGTAGTTGCCGACCGGCCCGTTGGCGCTCTCTCTGTCCCACGTCTGCTGAGGGAACGGGATGATCTGCGTGAGCGCGTTCTCCGTGTACCACTGCTGGCTGTAGGACTTGTTCAGATGGAGCACGAGCTCGGTTGAGCTGACGTAGTCGATGCTCTTCACGTCGTCCGGGAAGTCGCCGGGCACGTAGGTAGCGATGTCGGCCTTGCCCGCCTTGTAGAGGTTGATGGCGAATTCGACGTCGCGCGTCGTGACTGGCTCGCCGTCGGACCAGAGGAAGTGCTTGAGGCGGATCGTGACGGTCCGGTCGTCGTCGGAGTACTTCGGCGGATAGGCGATGCTGAGGGTGTAGTTCATGACGGGCCGGGAGCCCTCTCCCTCGAAGTAGAGCGGCCGCCAGAGGGCGTTCTCGACCATCTCTTCCCATGGCTCGTTGGCGGCGGCGTTCTCGTACGGGAACATCCAGTTGAACTCGTCCGTGGCCTGGAGGGCGAAGGTCGCCGTGCCGCCCTTCACGATCTTGGCGTGCGCAGACGGCGACGTGCTCGGCGTCGTCGAGCAAGCTGCCAGCGTCACAGCCAAGGCGGCGGCCGCGACCGCGGCGCTCCATGAACGGAAGCGTCTCCGGTCCGTTCTCGCGACAGGGCTCCCGCCCGTGCCTACCGCTCGATCCCTGCGGACTACGCCAGGGGACGCCGAGACCTCAATGCCGAACATCTCCACCTCCTCGTCACCCCCTGGGTCGTCGTGCCGACAGCGTCGCGTTCGGTGCCTCCGGCGCCGGCACGTCCGGTCAGCGACTCGCCTGGCCGGCGCGACCCTGCACAAAAGTGCATATATGCACGATTGTGCTAGATTTTAGCATGTGGCTGTTCGTGGGTGCCAACCAGAGCCGCCGCCCTCCTGTTGTGCGGCGGTGTCGTCGTGACACAGGACCCCTATGCCGCGGCCGATGCCGCCGCCGCCCTCGTCGCCGAACGAACCGGCCACGTCTCGCACCACGTCGCCGTGGTGCTCGGGTCAGGTTGGAACCCGGCTGCTGACCTCCTCTGCCCACCGGGCGACGGGGTCGAGCTCTCCTTCGCCGACCTTGGCGATCGCCCAGCACCAAGCGTCGCCGGCCACGTCGGGAAGGTGAGGTCGGTCGAGGTGGCGGGCCACCGCACCCTCGTCTTCCTCGGGCGCGTCCACCTGTACGAGGGGCATCCGCCCGCGACCGTCGTGCACAACGTGCGAACGGCGTGCGCCGCCGGCTGCGATGTGGTCGTCCTCACGAACGCAGCCGGTGGGATCAACCCCTCCTACGACGTTGGCCAGCTGGTGCTCATCCGCGATCACGTCAACCTCACCGCCATGTCGCCCCTGAGCGGTCCGCCGCCGCCCGCCGCGTATCCCGTTCGTTTCGTCGACCTGACCGACGCCTACAGTCCCCGGTTGAGAACGCTCGCCCGGGACGTCGACCCGAGCCTGCCCGAGGGGGTTTACGCCGCCCTCACCGGACCTCACTTCGAGACACCTGCCGAGATCTCGATGCTTCGGCGCCTCGGCGCTGATCTCGTGGGGATGTCGACAGCCCTCGAGGCCATCGCCGCCAGGCATCTCGGCGCTGAGGTGCTCGGAGTCTCCCTCGTGACCAACGCCGCCGCAGGAGTTGGCGACTCCGGCGTCGACCACGGCGAAGTCGTCGCGGCCGGGGAGGCGCACGCCGCCTCTGCGGGGTCCCTCATCGCCTCGATTCTCGCCCGGTTGCCCTGATCCTGGGCGCCCCGATGTGCCTGCCGAGAGAGGGGCTGGTCACGGCGCCCCGCGGGAGCTATGTTTACGCTTCGGCGTACGCCGTGTAACGGCTGCGTCACAGATGGAGGGGGGCATGTCGGAAGGAGAAGGGGGAAGCATGAAGTCAGCGAAGAAGGGGATACGTGCCGGTATTGTCGTTCTTGCGGGAGTTCTCCTGCTCGGCGTCTCTGCCGGTATCACGACGGCCGCGGCCTCGAGCAAGCCTGCGGGACACGCACCTAAACCTGGATACGGTCAGCTGCCACCCGTTAAAGGCAAGGTTAAGACCGGGGGGACGATGACCGTCGCCCAGATCAGCGGGATAACGCCCAACTACATCTTCCCGATCACGCCGGCGGCGAACCTGTCGGTTTACACGGCGGATTTCGAGGACTTCATGTGGCGGCCGCTGTGGTGGAGCCCGAACGGCGACTCCGTACCCTCGATCGACGAGACCGACTCGATCGCCGACGCGCCCGTCTTCACCGACAGCAACAAGGTCCTCACCATCCATCTGAAGAGCTACAAGTGGTCGAACGGGCAACCGGTGACGTCGACTGACGCCATCTTCGACTACTGGCTGTTCAAGGCTGCGGTCACCCTCAGCCCGGCCAACGAGGGCGACTACACCCCGGGGCTCTACCCCGACAATGTCGTCTCGATCACCGCCCCCAACTCGAGCACGATCGTGGTCAAGTGGAACAAGACCTACAACCAGGACTTCTTGCTGTACGAGCAGATCGGCGACCTCGAGCCGCTCCCGGCCTCGGCCTGGGCGAAGACGAGCGCCACCGGCCCGATCCTCGGGGCGAACTCTGGCCCGAACGGCTTCGAGAACCTGACGAACGCCGAGGCGATCTACAAGTTCCTCTCCGGTCAGGCCTCCGACCTCGGCACCTACGCGACGAACCCGCTCTGGCAGACGATCGACGGTCCCTTCAAGCTGACCTCCTTCGACGCCGCCACGGACGCTTTCACGATGGTCCCGAACCCGAGCTTCTCAGGCCACCACCCCTACATCTCGAAGCTCGAGTTCCTCACCTACACCTCGGACACGGCCGAGTTCGACGCCCTCCTGTCGAATGCGGTCGACGTCGGCCCCGTTGAGTTCGACGACCTCGCCAAGGTGCCGGCCCTCAAGTCCAACTACTACGTCTGGGGTGAGCCGAACTTCGGCTGGGAGTACGTCGTCTACAACTTCAAGGACAAGACGGGCGACTTCGACAAGATCATCAACCAGCTCTATGTCCGCCAGGCCCTCGCCCACCTGCAGAACGAGACGGCCGAGATCGACTCGAAGGGCATCCTCGACGGTGCCGGCTACCCGGCCTACGGCCCGGTCCCGTCCGTGCCGCCGAGCCCGCTCGCCCCGTCGACCGCGACGACGGACCCCTACCCGTTCTCCGTCTCGTCTGCGAGGAAGCTCCTGACCTCACACGGCTGGTTCAACGTCAAGCCGGGCAAGACTGCCTACTGCGCCAAGCCAGGCACCAAGTCGGACGAGTGTGGAGCTGGCATCCCGAAGGGCACAAAGCTGTCGTTCAACCTCACCTACACCAACTTGAGCCCCATTCCCGAAGAGGACGAGACCTGGGCCTCTGAGGCCAGCCAGGTGGGGATCAAGATCAAGCTGATCGCCAAGACGTTCGACTTCATAATCTCGAACTACTCGGACGTCTCGGCTCCGAAGAACGAGAATTCCTGGGCGACCGTCGACTTCGGCGGTTTCACCGGAGTCGAGTACCCGACGACGAACGAGGTCTTCAACACGACCGGCTCGTTCAACTTCGGAGGCTTCAGCAACTCGGTGATCAACACAGCCATCCGTAACTCGCTCTACTCGCTCAACGACAATGCCGTGAAGAGGGAGGCCGAGCTCGTCGGCAAGATCATGCCGGGCATGTTCCAGCCGAACCCCGACCTCATCTACGCCTTCACGAAGACGATGTCGGCGACCGGGGACCAATACCTCGACAATCTGTCGCAGTACACCTACAACCCGGAGTACTGGTACTTCAAGAAGTAGCGGCAAGTACCAAAGAGCGTCGGCCGGACGCGCGGAGGGAATGCGAAGCCTCGCCGCTTGTGTGGGGCTAGCATTCCCTCCCGCCCGGTAAGCTCGTGAGTGGAGCACGTGTCTGAAGAATGACCGCCTATCTCATTCGGCGTTTCTTCATCTCGGTCGTGGTCGTCTTCGGTATCGCCCTCCTTACCTTCGCGATGACGCACGTCATCGCACCGAGCCCCGGCCGAGCGGTTCTCGGGCTAAGAGCGAGCATCCCGGCGGTGAACTCCTGGAACCGACAGCACGGCTACGACCGGCCCGTCTGGGACCAGTTCTTCACCTACATATGGCAGCTCTTGCACGGGAACTTCGGCTACAGCTACAAGCTCAACCAGAGTGTCGCCTCCCTCATCGCCGAGAACGCCCCTCACTCCATCTGGCTCTCGGGCAGCTCGGTCGTCTTGAGCATTCTCATCGCCATCCCGCTCGGCGTCTTCCAGGCGGTGAAGCGCAACTCCATCCCCGACCAGGCCGCCACGGCCGTCGCCTTCACCGCTTACTCGATGCCGCAGAACTTCCTCGGCATCCTCCTCATCGGCTGGCTCGCCATCTCGTGGCACGTCTTTCCTTACGAGGCGAGCCAGAGCGAGAAGATCCTCCCTTACGTCCTCGCCTGGCACGCCAACTTCCTCCCGATCACCACGCTCACGATCACCGCCGTCGCCGGCTACTCGCGATACATGCGCTCGTCAGGGCTGGACGCCCTGGCCCAGGACTACATCCGCCTCGCGCGAGCAAAGGGCCTGAGCGAGCCGGCGGTGCTGCGGCGCCACCTCCTCCGCAACGCCATCTTGCCGATGGTGACGCTCATAGGTCTCTCGATCCCTGTTCTCCTCGCCGGGAACCTCATCGTCGAGAGCCTCTTCAACTCACACGGGCTCGGGCTCTTGTTCATCAACGAGCTCGCCAACGAGGACTTTCCCACCGTGATCGCCCTCACCCTGCTTGCCGGGATCGCCACGGTGGTCGGCAACTTCGTGGCGGACGTCGCCCTCACAGTGGCAGACCCCCGGATCAGGCTCAACTGAGGACGACAAGG
>JASHRK010000434.1 GCA_030037405.1 Acidimicrobiales bacterium
GTGGTCGCCACGCATCTCAAGGGCCATTTCACCGTCTTCCGCCACGCGGCCGCCGTCATGCGCAAGCAGGAATCGGGCTCGCTCATCGGCTTCACCTCGGGTGCCTTCGCCGGCAGCGTTGCCCAGGCCAACTACGCGGCGGCCAAGGGCGGGATCGTCTCGCTCGTCCACAGCGCGGCGGCGGGGCTCTACCGCTACGGCGTGCGGGCCAATGCCGTCGCCCCGGTCGCCCGCACCCGCATGTCGGCCAACGTCCCCATGGAGCTCGCCGAGATGGGTGAGCCGGAGGACGTCGCCCCCATGGTCGTCTACCTGCTCTCGGACGCGTCGAAGGACGTGACCGGTCAGGTGTACACGGTGGTGGGCGGGCGGATCGCCGTGTGGAACCAGCCGGTCGAGGTCCGCGAGATGCGCAAGGACGGCCGCTGGACCCCCGAGGAGATCGCCGAGCGCTTCGGCGAGGTCGGCCAGGAGCGCATGGGACTCATCGACAAGCTCGAGGAGTACCGCCAGGCCGCGTCGAGCGGGGAGAAGCCGAACAACTGATGCGGTTCTCCTACGCGGAGTCGATGACCGACCCGAGCTTCTACGTGCCGCTGGCCACGGCGGCCGAGGATGCCGGTTACGACTCCTTCGTGGTGCCCGACAGCATCTGCTACCCGCTCGAGTCCGAGACCACCTACCCGTTCAACCCCGACGGGACGCGCGACTTCCTGGAGGACAAGCCGTTCCTGGAGCCCTTCACCCTCATCCCCGCCCTCGGGGTGGTGACCACGAAGATCCGCTTCGTGACGTTCGTGGTGAAGCTGCCCATCCGCCATCCCGTGCTCGTGGCCAAGCAGGCCATGTCGGTGGCGGTGATCACGGGCAACCGGTTCCTGCTCGGGGTGGGCACGAGCCCGTGGCCCGAGGACTACGCGCTCCTGGACGTGGCCTGGGAGCGCCGGGGCAGGCGCATGGACGAGCAGCTCGACGTGATCCGGGGCCTGTGCGCCGGCGGCTACTTCGAATACCACGGCGAGGTGTTCGACATCGACCCCATCAAGATGGCACCGGTGCCGTCCGAGCCCATCCCGCTGCTCATCGGCGGCCACGGTGCCGCGGCGCTGCGCCGGGCGGCCGAGCGGGGCGACGGGTGGCTGCACGGCGGGGGCAACGACGACCTGCCGACGCTGCTGGCTGAGCTGCGCCGGTACCGGGCAGAGGCCGGCAAGGAGCACGATCCCTTCGAGGTGCACGTGATCTCGGCCGAGGCCTACAGCGTCGACGGGTGCCGGCGCCTCGAGGAGCAGGGGGTGACCGACGTGATCGTCGGGTTCCGCTGGCCCTATTCGCCCGGTCCCGACACCGAAGGTCTGCAGAGCAAGCTCGACAACCTGCGCCGCTTCGCCGACGAGGTCGTGAGCAAGGTTTCCGGATAGGTACGACGGGCCTGACGGCTCGACGTGCTCCTCGCACGCTCGCCGCCGGCTCAGGGTTGCGGCCCGGCTCGTCCGGCCCGCGGGAAGGGGAGCGATGGGGATCGCCTACGACATGGGGCGGAAGTCGATGGCCATGGCAGAGGCCAAGGACCGAGATGGCTGGCTGGGCCTGTTCGCCGCAGACGGAATGGTCCAGGACCCAGTGGGGCCGTCGATGTTCGACGAGGCCGGCGTGGGCCACGTCGGGATCGAGGCCATCACCGCCTTCTACGACAACGTGATCTCCTCAAGCGAGAGCGTGCGCTTCGAGATGCGCCAATGGGCAGAGGGCGGTCATGAGTGCGCATTCGCGGGAACGATCACCATCACCCTGCCCGGCGGGATGGTCGGATCGGTCGACCTGATCAACATCTACACGGTGACCGACGAGGGCAAGATCGCCTCGCTGCGCAGCTTCTGGGAGTTCGACAAGCTCAGCTTCGAATAGCCGAAGCCGAGCTTCCGGGCCTGCGCCGGTGTCAGCCGGCGCCATGTTCGATGAGCTTCAGGACCTCGGGATCGCGTTCCGGTCCGAGCACGTCGGGCGTGTCGTTGCGGGGGTTGTTGACGAGGGTCGTGATGGGGCGGCGCACGAGCGTGCCGCCGGGCGAGGGGACGAGCAGCGCTTGCACCGTCGAAGCGTCCATCAGTTCCGGGTCGAGCCACTGGTCGCGGTGCGCCGCCTCGATGATGACCGGCATGCGGTTGTGCACCGGCGCCATGTCGGGTCCTGCCGAGGTGGTCACGATCGTGCAGGTCTGAAGGAATGTCTCGGGGTCGGGCTCGCCGTCCTTCGAGCGTGATTTGTCCCACCACGTCTCGTACAGGCCGGCGAAGCTGATCGGGGCGCCGTCGGCGCGCGTGAAGTAAAAGGGAACTTTGCGTTTGGGCTGGCTCGGGTCGGGCACCATCCATTCGAAAAATCCGTCCACCACGATCAGGCACCGTCTGCGCGAGAGCGCCCCCCGGTAGGCGCTGCTCTTGGCCACGGATTCCGCTCGGGCGTTGATCATCTTGTAGCCGCCTGCCTTCGGGTCCTTCATGAAGTGGGGGACGAGTCCCCACGTGAAGAGGTCCAGCATGCGGGTCCGCTCGCCGCTCGGGCTGTCGTCAGCCGGCGTGTCCAGGATTGCCGGGATGAGCCGGGAGGGCGCCACGTTCCAGCTCGGTCGGCCCTCGGGGTCGACGCCGGCGGCGAGCTGCGCGTCGAGCACGCGGGCGAGCTCCGAAGGAGGGGTGTGGATATCGACGCGCCCGCACACAGCCGTCAGCATACGACCGCCGGGCAAATCGTCGTTCGTTACGCCACTGCACAGGTTGTCGTTGCGTATCGCTCGGGAAATCGGTCACGGAGCAAGGTCGTCAGCAAGGTGGCAAGCAACGAGGGCGGGCCATCGTCTGACGCGTGCAGTCAATGCGACGAACGATCGACGACCCAGACGCGAAATCTGCGAAAACGCGCGCAAGGTGGTGGGAGCCGCGGCGTTTTGGCATCACCGGCAGCAAGCCGGGGGCGCCGGGGCGGTCGGTGCAGTCAGATCGACAGAGACACCGAAGTGTGTCGGCGGACGAGGTCAAGTGAGCACATCGAAGCGACGTGCAATTGGCGCCTTCGCGGTATTGGCCGCGATCGCCATCGGGTCGGCGGCTGCGGCCGCAGTAACCGGGACGGACGGGGGCAGTACCGTCACTGTCACGGCATCCGGGTCGACTACCTCCTCGGGTGGTTCCAAACCGGGCGCTCCGGGTGGATCAGGAGGCTCATCCGAGACCTGTACATTCGTCGATCTGGGTGGTGACACCATCCCAGGTTTGGAGCCGATCAAGTACGCCGACGGCCAGTGGGCCATAGAGGCGTGCCGAAATTCGAGTGGGGTGATCGTCAGCTCCTCGTTGGTGTGGATCAAGAACGCGGAACCCACATCGACGTCGACACCGGCGACGACTACTCCGCCCTCCACTGTTGCCAAGGAGGCAGAAGGCTCGATCCACCTGCCGAACCCCACGATCGAGACGAATCCGCAACCGGACAGCTTCACGAACCTGGCTACCTGGCTGTGGATCGATTCGTCGGTGTGGCACTCCTATACAGCCACGGCTTCGACCGACTCGGTCACAGCAACAGCCACTGCCACACCGAAGAGCGTCGAGTGGAACATGGGCAATGGGGCTTCTGTCGTCTGCGATGGACCGGGGTCGAGTTACGACACCTCGGAGCCGGCGTCGAATCAGACGACCGATTGCTCGTACACCTATCGCGAGACGTCGGAAGGGGAGCCGAGCCCGGGTGGTCCCAACGATGCCGCTTTCACCGTCACGGCGACGATCACCTGGACCG
>JASHRK010000435.1 GCA_030037405.1 Acidimicrobiales bacterium
GCACAGCGGCCGTCTCGACCTCGCCTCGCCTGCCCCTCCCCCCGCCAGCCGCTCCCCCGGCAGCTCCCGCTCCCGTGGCGCCCGTTCCCGCGGTGGCGCCCGTCGTCCCGGTGGCGCCCGTTACTGCTACGCAACCGCCGGGTCCCGGCGCAGGCGAAACCGACCGAGACGGGAACGAGGACGGCGACGACGATTGAGCGGTGTCCGCTACCGTGCGGTATGCCACGCGACTCCCTCATACTCGTCAACACAGGCCACGGGAAGGGCAAGTCCTCCGCCGCCTTCGGAGTCATGTCGCGGGGCTGGGCGCGGGGCTGGACGGTGGGCGTCGTCCAGTTCGTGAAAGGCGGGAAGTGGAAGACGGGAGAGCGCAAGCTCGCCGACCACCTCGGGATCGAGTGGCAGACCCTTGGCGACGGCTTCACCTGGGAGTCCGAGGACCTCGACGAGACGGCCGCCAAGGGAAGGCACGCCTGGGAGGTCGCCCGGGCAAAGCTCGCCTCCGGCGACTACAACCTTCTCATCCTGGACGAGATCACCTACGCGATGACCTATGGCTGGGTGCCCGTCGCCGAGGTGGTCGAGGGCCTGAAGGCACGTGACCCGAAGACGAACGTCGTCATCACCGGCCGGGACGCACCAGCCGAGATCGTCGAGATCGCCGACACGGTGACCGAGATGCGCAAGGTCAAGCACGCGTACGACCGGGGCGTCAGGGCCGTCAAGGGAATCGAATACTGAACCCCGGACGTATATCCACGGTGAGACAATACGCGGCAAACCCCAGAGGGAGACTGACGCCGTGGAGGAGAGGGACTCGAGGGTCACCCACGTAGGCAGGCGAACGATCCTCGGCATCGCCGGCCTCGGGGCGGTGGGGATCCTCCTCGGCGCCAAGATAGACGACGCCGTCGGGGGCGCCCTCACGAGGGTCTCCAGGTCTCTCGGCGGGCTCGGCGCTCTTGTGCCCGGGGCCGACAACTGGCGCATCTACACCGTCACCGGCACCATCCCGATGATCGACCCGAAGACGTACCGGCTGAAGGTCGACGGTCTGGTCGAACGCAACCTCTCGCTCTCGCTCGACGATCTTCGTGCCATGCCCCGGACCAAGCTCGTCCACTACTTCCAGTGCGTCACCGGTTGGCGCGTCCCTGACGTCCACTGGGAAGGGGTCAAGCTCTCGACGCTCCTCGGCGCTGCGGGAGTGAGGCGAGGCGCGAAGGCGCTGCGTTTCTTCTCGGCCGACGGCGAGTACACCGAGAGCCTCACCCTTTACCAGGCCCACCTGCCCGACGTGCTCGTGGCCGATCGCATGATCGGCGACGACGTCACTCCCGACCACGGGGGGCCGGTGCGCCTCTACGTCGCCCCCATGTACGGCTACAAGTCGATCAAGTGGCTCGACCGTGTCGAGGTGACCGACGACGTCGTCCCCGGTTTCTGGGAGGACAACGGCTACCCCGTGAACGCCTGGATCGGCGGCAGCGAGTGACGCCCCGGGCGACGGCGCTCCGTCGCGGGGAGAGACTGCTTCGTTTCGACGGGGTCGAGCGCGCAGTCCACTGGACGACGGCGATCCTCATGCTGGAGCTGCTCACGACAGGAGCGATCCTCTACGTCCCCGCCCTCGCTGTACGCGTCGGGCATCGCAGCATCCTCGAGAACATCCACGTCTACAGCGGGCTCGCTCTCCTCGTCCCCTTGCTCGTCGGCGTAGCGGGGCCTTGGCGCAAGCGGCTGCTCGAGGACCTCCGCAGGTTCGACCGCTGGACGGCGGCGGACTGGGCCTGGTTCCGCCCCTCCTCCCGCCGTGCGGCCGCCGCCGACTCGGGCAAGTTCAACGGCGGGCAGAAGGCCGAGGCCGCCCTCCTCGGCGGCGGCATGGTCGTCATGCTCGCGACGGGCACGATCATGCGCTTCGCCCCGCCGAGCTGGATCACCTTCCAGCGGGGAGCGACCCTAGTGCACGACGTCGGCTTCATCCTCATCGCCCTCGCCGTCCTCGGGCACCTCTACTACGCCTTCACCCGTCCCGAGCAGCTGAAGTCGATGCTCACCGGCCGCATCTCGAAAGAGTGGGGCAAGCGTCATGCCCCGGCCTGGCTGGACGGGAGCGACCTCACTCCCCGGCGAGCTCGGACTCGACCCGAGCCGAGTGCTCCCCGAGGTGTGGAGGAGGCAGTCGGTACGAGACGGGCGTCCGGCTGAAGCGCATCGGGCTCGCCACCTGGGCTCCCGGATCGGGCCGGGCGCTCGGGCGCGACGCCGCCTCCCGCCCCCGCTCGACCTGCACGACCGGGCTGAGCCCGAGCCGCTCGGCGAGGGCGAAGGCTTCGCCGATGCCGTTCACGACACCGCTCGGGATCCCCGCCTGCTGGAACACCTCCACCCATTCGGCCGCGGGCCGGGCAGCGAGCGCCTCCTCGAGCTCGGAGACCATCGACTCACGGTTAGCCACGCGGCTCGCGTTGCGGGCAAAACGCTCGTCCCCCGCCATCCACGCCTTCCCCACCACTTGGGCGAGCTCGCCGAACTGCCTGTCATTGGCGACTGCGACGACGACGGCCCTGTCGGCGGCTGCCAGCGTCTCGTAGGGGGCGATGCTCGGGTGGCGGTTGCCCATGGCGCGGGGCACCGCCCCGGTCGTGAGGTAGGTCGAGGCCTGGTTGACGAGAGCGGCGAGCGAGCTCGAGAGGAGGTCGACCTCTATGTGCTGGCCTCGCCCGCTCGAGGCCCGCTCGACGAGGGCGGCGAGAACGGCGTTGCAAGCGTAGAGGGCGGTCACGACGTCGACGACCGCCACCCCGACCTTGCGGGGCTCGGCGTGGTCGTCGCCGTCACCCGTTATCGACATGAGCCCGCCGACGGCCTGGACGAGGAAGTCGTAACCGGGCAGCGACGCCCCCTTGCCGGAAGAGCCGAAACCAGAGATGGAGCAGTACACGATCCCCGGGTTCGCCTCGGCGATCGCCTCGTAGCCGAGCCCCAGCTTGGCTGCGCCCCCCGGCTTGAAGTTCTCGACGAGCACGTCGGCCCTGCGGGCGAGCGCCAGCGCGAGGGCGCGCCCGGCGTCGGTGGCAAGGTCCCAGGCGACACCTCTCTTGTTGCGGTTGACGGATAGGTAGTAGGAGCTCTCGGTCACCGAGGCGGTCTTCTCGCTTTCGATGGCCACTTCGTCGCCGGCGCAGGCAACCCCCACGAAGGGTGGCCCGAAACCTCTCGTGTCGTCGCCCGGCCCTGGGCGCTCCACCTTCACGACGTCGGCGCCGAGATCTCCGAGGATCATCGCCGCGTACGGGCCCGCCACGACGCGCGAGAAGTCGGCGACGAGGAGGCCCGCGAGCGGGCCGGCGACGGTCTCGCTCATCGCCGCCCGAGCACGGCGCCCGCTCCTGCCATGGAGGAAAGAGCCTCCTCGGTGCTCGCAGCGGTGAGGCCCGCCGTCAAGGGCACGAGCACCCTCACGGCGAAGCCGAGCTGTCGGGCATCGAGAGCGGTCGCCCGCACGCAGTAGTCGGTAGCAAGCCCGCAGAGGTCGAGCTTCTCGATCCCCCGCTCGGCGAGCCAGGCGGCAAGCATGACGCCTGAATTGTCTCGCCCCTCGAAACCGGAGTACGCGGCCTCTTCGGCCCCCTTGTCGAAGACGGCGTCGAAGACGACCGAAGCCAGCTTCGGGTGCAGCTCGGCTCCCTCGCTCCCTGCCACGCAGTGCACGGGCCAGGTCGTCGCGAAGTCCGGCGCCTCCCCGTGCGGCGCGAAGTGGCGGCCGGGATTGATATGCCAATCCCGCGTCGCGACCACCGCCGCGTACCGCGACCGCTCGTCGGCGACGAGATCGGCGATCTTCTCGGCTACGAGGTTGCCCCCCTCGACCGCAAGCGTTCCGCCCTCGCAGAAGTCACGCTGCACGTCGACGACGACGAGCGCCACCGTCCCGCCGTAACGCGTCGGTATCAAGGGCTGCCCAGGGCTCAGGTCGAACGCCTCGGCACCGAGCTCGCGCACCGCCCAGCGGTGGTGCTCGCGCGCCTCGAGGATGCTCGGCAGGGGTTGAGCGTGCCCGTCCGTCATGACGCGGCGCTGCAGCTCGCGTGCCTGCCAAGACGGAGGCATCCCGTCCGCCTCCTGCGACGGCCCTGGGAGCACGAACTCGACGCGGGCGATCCCCTCCTCGTCGATCCATCGCGACGCCCGCTTGCGAGCACCGAGCGTGCCTTTGGAAGGGGAGCGTTTCTCTACGGGCCTGAGCTCGGCCGCAGGATCGTCGCCCTCGGCGATCGCCACGAGCTTGTAGACGAAGCCGGCCGTCGGGACCCCCGAGCCCGTGACGACGGCGGTGCCGACGCCGTAGGCGTCGGCCGGTACCTCGGCGAGTGCCTCGATGGCGTGCTCGTCGAGGTCCGAGGTGATGACGATCCCCGTCTCCCGGGCCCCGAGGTCGTCGAGGAGCCCACGCGCTTGGCGGGCGAGCTCGGCGAGGTCGCCCGAGTCCAACCGGACGGCGCCCGGTCCGGCATGGCCCTGCTCGCGGGCGACCTCTACCGCCGTCTTGATACCGGTGGCGGTGTCGTAGGCGTCGACGAGAAGCGTCGTCGAGATCCCGAGTGCCTCTATCTGGGCGGCGAAGGCCGATCGCTCGTCGCCGTGGGCGAGGACGAAGGCATGGGCGACCGTGCCCGCCGTCGGGATCCCGAAGAGCCGGCCCGCCTCGAGGTTCGAGGTCGAAGCGAAGCCGGCAAGGTAGGCGGCCCGTGCCGCCGCCACTGCGCCCCGCTCGTTCGTGCGCCGGCTTCCCATCTCGATGACAGGCCGGCCGGCGGCGGCGCCGACGATGCGGGAGGCCGCCGCCGCCACGGCGGAGTCGAAGTTGCAGACGGAGAGCACGAGCGTCTCGAGGAGCACCGCCTCGCCGAAGCTCGCCTCGACGGTGAGAACCGGGCTGCCTGCGAAGTAGCACTCGCCCTCGGCATAGGCGTCGATCGACCCCGAGAAACGAAACCCCTCCAGCCACTCGACCGTCCCCTCGCTCACGATCCTCTCTCGCTCGAGGAAGTCGAGCTCGGCCGGCCCGAAGCTAAAGCTCTCGATCGCCGGGAGGAGGCGGGCGAGCCCGGCGAAGACGCCGTAGCGACGGCCGGGGGGAAGCGCCCGGGCGAACACTTCGAACACGGCGCGCCGGCCCGCCACGCCCGAGCGGAGGGCGGCATCGAGCATCGTCAGCTCGTAGCGGTCGGTGAGAAGGGCCGTGGAGGCGGCAGATGCCGTTGATGCCATCGCGGGAGCAGGCTAGCTCGGTGCTCGGAGCTCGCCACAGGCCGGGCGCCGCCAGGCAGCCGTGCAACCGGAAGGGCTCGTGCGGCGTCTAAGTGCTGTAAAGCGGGAGCCGGATGGCGCGCCGGGGGCAGGTGCCCCCGGTGCCCGCCGGTGCCCGCCAGAGCGATGCCTCCGTCAGCCCTCGTCGATGGTGGCCCGCCGGGGGCCGTCCTTGCCGAGCGCCAACCGCATCGCCTCGCGGACCGTCTTCGGCCGGACGCTCTCGAGGTCGATCCGCGGGCTCGTCCACGGCAGCGGGACCCTGTCGCCCGGGGGGAAGATGCGCTCCGCGTCCACCCAGACCGCCCCACTGCCGGGCAGGACGGCGATGCGTGCGCCTCTGGCGACGGCCGCCACGCTCGGCGCCATCGGTTTGCGGCGCGAAGCCCATCTCTGCCGCCTGGGACCGGAGGACTTGCCCTCGGCGAGAAGCTCGTCGACCCCTTTTCTTCGCGAGACGCACACGAAGACGGCAAGGGGCGCAGCCGAACGCGCAAGCTCCTCCCGGACAGCTTCCGCGTCCGCCGCGCTCACGTCTCCGGTGCCCACGAGCTCGAAGACGCCGCCGCCGGCGACGTACCAGTCGACCGGGCCGGCCAGCCGCAGGGCGCGGGGACGCTGCTGCCCGTCGATGAGACCGCCCGGTGCGGGTCGCATCCCCCGATTCTGCTGGCTCGAAGGCCGCGTCGCCCGGCACCTCCCCGTCTCGCCCGAGCCATCCCCCATCCCCGAGGGTCCCTTCGGTACCCTCGGGGAATGCCGCGCGCAGCTCGAAAGCGCCTACGACGCTTTCTCTCCAAGCTGACCCCGGCACAGCGGATCCTCTCCGGCGCCGCCGCCATGGTCCTCGTCGTAGTGCTGGCCGTCGGGCTCGCAACGGTGTTCGCGGCGGCCGGGCGCGGTCCCGACCGCAAGCACAAGCCAGCGTCCACCACGACCTCGGTGCCCCGTCACCGCATCGTCACAGCCGCTCGCTGCCCCCTCACGGACGAGCCGGCACCGGGCGGCAAGGTCCCGAGGCGCCCCGCCATCGGTGTCAAGATCGGGAACGACCCTGCGTCGCGGCCCCAAAGCGGTCTCCAGGACGCCGACATCGTCTACGAGGAGATGGCAGAGGGCGGCATCACGCGATACCTCGCCATCTACCAGTGCAAGCAGGCGCCTGTCGTAGGCCCGGTCCGCTCGGTTCGCTGGGACGACTGGCATGTCCTTGCCTCCTACGGACATCCGATCCTGGCGTTCAGCGGGGGGATCCAGCCCTGGAACGAGGTCGTGGCGAGCCTCAAGTGGCTGTACGACGCCAACGGGACCTTCTACCCCCAGGCGAACGCCTACTACCGCACGAGCAACCGCGTCCCTCCCTGGAACCTCTACACCTCGACAAAAGCTCTCTGGAAGCTCGATCCGAAAGAGCACACGCCGCCGCCCCGCCAGTTCCGCTACAGCAGCCGCCCGCCTTCCGGGTCGACGCCTGCGAAGGGGGTGACGATCGTCGGGTTCGCCGCCGGGCAGAACGTGGTCTGGCAGTGGAGGGCGAGCGCCCATGCCTGGGAGCGTCTCTACGGGACGCAGCCCGACGTCGACGCCTCCGGAGCTCAGCTGCACGCCACGAACGTCGTCATCCAGGTGGTCGAGACACGGCCCGGGCCGTACGCCGAGAGCGGCACGATCCCAGACGTCGAGTCACTCACCGCGGGGAGCGGCGTGGCTTACGTCTTCCGCAACGGCAGGGTGGAGCGCGGGACCTGGTCGACGCCGGCCTACCGTGACCCGATGAAGCTACGTTTCCCTGACGGGAAACCAATGAAGCTCGACCCCGGCAACACCTGGGTCGAGGTGGTCCCGGTCGGCTACGCGGTCCAAGTCCGGAAATAGCTCGAGAGGCGGTGCGATGAAGGTCCTTCTCGTTGGTGCTGGCGGCGTCGGTGAGGCGGTGGCCGTCATGGCGTCAGGCCGCGGCTATCTGAGCGGCCTCGTCGTGGGCGACATCTCCCTCGAGCGGGCACGCTTCGTGGCAGAGAGGGCGACAGCGGCGGCGACTGCCACCGGTGGCACGCCGGCAGCCCCCACGACCGCCGAGGCGATCAGGCTCGACGCCAGCGACACGAGGGCCATCGCTGCCGCAGCACAGGAGCGGGGGTGCGACGTCGTGTTCAACGCATGCGACCCCCGTTTCGTCATGCCGATCTTCGACGCCGCCCTCGCGGCAGGCGCCGACTACCTCGACATGGCGATGTCCCTCTCCCACCCCCACCCTGAGCACCCCCACGAGCGGGTCGGCGTGATGCTCGGCGACGAGCAGTTCGCCAAGCAGGCCGAGTTCGAGTCGAAGGGCCGGCTCGCCCTCGTCGGCTGCGGAGTCGAGCCGGGGCTCTCCGACGTCTTCGCCCGCTACGCCGCCGACGAGCTCTTTTCCTCCGTCAGCGAGATAGGAGTGCGGGACGGCGCCAACCTGGAGGTCGAGGGCTACGACTTTGCTCCCACGTTCTCGATCTGGACGACGATCGAGGAGTGCCTCAACCCGCCCCTCATCTACGAAAGGGGGCGCGGCTGGTTCACGACTGAGCCGTTCTCCGAGCCGGAGGTGTTCGAGTTCCCCGAGGGAATCGGCCCTGCCACCTGCGTGAACGTCGAGCACGAGGAGGTCGTCCTCATCCCCAAGTGGCTGAACGTGGGCCGGGCTACCTTCAAGTACGGCCTCGGCGACGAGTTCATCGGCGTCCTCCAGACCTTGCACATGCTCGGCCTCGACGTCACGACGCCCGTGACGGTCGGCGGCCACGAGGTCTCCCCTCGCGACGTCGTGGCGGCCTGCCTGCCGGACCCGGCAACCCTCGGAGACCGCATGAAGGGAAAGACCTGCGCCGGCACCGCCGTGTGGGGCACCGGCAAGGACGGCGCTCCCCGGTCCGTCTACCTCTACCACGTGTCCGACAACGAGGAGACGATGGCGAAGCACGGGTGCCAGGCGGTCGTGTGGCAGACGGCGATCGCGCCCGTGGCGGCGTTGGAGCTGAGAGCCGGCGGAGAGTGGCAGGGCGCAGGCGTCCTCGGGCCGGAGGCGTTCGACCCGCGGCCTCTCCTCGAGCTGCTGCACGAGTACGGGGAGCACTGGCACGTGCGGGAGGACCCGCCGAGGTCCTGAGGTTCGCCAGGACTCGGCCTGGCGAACGGCTCTTACGGCCCTTACGGCCCCGCCGAGGTCCTAGTCGAGGGAGCTCATCACGTGCTTGATGCGCGTGTAGTCCTCGAACCCGTACATCGAGAGGTCCTTGCCATAGCCCGAGTGCTTGAAGCCGCCGTGCGGCATCTCGGCCACCATCGGGATGTGGGTGTTGATCCAGACGCAGCCGAAGTCGAGACCTTTCGCCATGCGCATCGCCCGGCCGTGGTCCCGCGTCCAGACCGACGAGGCGAGCCCGTACTGCACGCCGTTCGCCCAGGCGAGCGCCTCGGCCTCGTCGTCGAAGCGCTGAACAGTGATGACAGGACCGAAGATCTCGTTCTGGATCATCTCGTCGTCCTGCCGAAGCCCTGCGATCACGGTCGGCTCGAACAGGTACCCCCGCTCGCCGGTCCGGTGCCCGCCCGTGAGCACCTCGGCATGAGCGGGCGCCCGCTCCACCAAGCCGCTCACCCGCTCCAGCTGGTTGACGTTGTTGAGCGGCCCGAAGTCGGCGTCCTCGACGTCGATGCCGCCCGTCTTCTGTCCCCGCGCCTGCTCGACGAGAGCGGCGACGAAGTCGTCGTGCACTCTGGGCCCGGCGAGCACGCGCGTGGCGGCCGTACAGTCCTGCCCGGCGTTGAAGTAGCCGGCCAGCGCGATCCCCTCGGAGGCCTTCTCGACGTCGACGTCGTCGAAGACGACGACGGGCGCCTTGCCTCCCAGCTCGAGGTGGACGCGCTTCAAGTCCCCGGCGGCGGAGGCGGCGACCTCCATGCCAGCCCGCACCGAGCCGGTCACCGAGACCATCGCCGGCGTCGGGTGGGCGACGAGGGCACGCCCCGTGTCGCGGTCGCCGCATACGACGTTGAAGACGCCGTTCGGCAGGTGCTCGGCCATTATCTCGGCCATCATCACCGTAGAGACGGGCGTCGTGTCCGACGGCTTCAGCACGACGGTGTTCCCCGCCGCGATCGCCGGCGCCCACTTCCAGACGGCCATCATGAGCGGGTAGTTCCACGGCGTCACCTGGGCGCAGACGCCGATCGGCTCGCGGCGGATCATCGAGGTGTGCCCGGCCATGTACTCGCCTGCCGAGCGGCCTTCGAGCACGCGGGCGGCGCCGGCGAAGAAGCGGATCTGGTCCACCATGGGCGGTATCTCTTCTCCGATCGTGAGGCCGAATGGCTTACCGGTGTTCTCGCACTCGGCACGCACGAGCTCCTCGGAGTGCGCCTCGAGGGCGTCTGCGATCAGGTACACGGCGCGACTGCGGTCCGAGGGCGTCGTGTCCCTCCAACCCGGGAAGGCGGCCGCGGCGGCAGAGAAGGCGGCATCGACGTCCTCTGCCGACGACAGGGGGGCCTCGGCGAACGCCTCGCCCGTGCTCGGGTTGACGACCTTCGTCGTCTCGCCGCTCTTGGCGTCGACGAGCTCGCCGTCGACGAAGTTCTGGAGCCGCCTCAAAGTGCTATCGGACACGATGACCTCCGCTCGGCTGTCTTGTTCTCTTGTTCTCTCGGTGCCGGTTGATCCTAGGCTCGCGCGGGTGCTCGACTACCGCAACGTCTCGTACTGGATGGACTCTCTCGGCGCATCCATCGTGCCCCGCCCATCGCTTGCTCGCGACCTGGACGTCGACGTCGCCATCGTCGGCGGCGGGTACACCGGCCTCTGGACCGCCTATTACCTCGCTCTTTCGCCGAGGCCGCCGAGCATCGCCGTCATCGAGCAGGAGGTCGTCGGCTACGGAGCCTCCGGAAGAAACGGAGGCTGGTGCTCCGCCCTCTTCGCCGCCACTCACGCCCGCCTCGAGCGGGAGTCCGGCAGGGAACGGATGCACGCCATGCGCCGCGCCATGAACGAGACGGTCGACGAGGTGGGGCGGGTCGCCGCCGCCGAGGGGATCGACTGCTCGTACCGGAAGGAGGGTTCGGTCACCCTCGCCCGGTCAAAGGCCCAGCTCGAGTCCCTCGAGCGCGAGCTCGAGGAGGCGAGATCGCTCGGGATCCCCGAGGAGGACCTCCGCTGGTGCGAGGGCACCGAGGCGAGGGAGATGGTCGCCGCCGCCGCCTCGCTCGGGGCGCTCTTCACACCGCACTGCGCCTCGATCCACCCGGCCAAGCTGGTGCGCGGGCTTGCCGGCGCCCTCGAGCGCCGGGGCGTGCAGATCTACGAGCGCAGCGAGGTCCTCGACATCGCGCCCGCTCCCGCCCGCACCTCCAAGTCCCCCCTCGTGCGCACACGAAACGCACGCGTGCGCGCCGGCGTCGTCGTGGTGGCGACGGAGGGCTATACGGCTCGCCTGCGGGCGCGGCACCGCCGGGTAGTGCCCATCTACTCGCTCATGGTGGCAACCGAGCCTCTCGGCGAGGACCGGGCCGCCTCGCTCGGATCGGCCGCCGCCAGAGGTGCCACCTTCACAGACGGCCGGCATCTCATCATCTACGGGCAGGTGACCTCGGACGGGCGCCTCGCCTTCGGCGGGAGGGGCGCCCCCTACCACTTCGGCTCCGAGGTCCGGCAGGGCTTCGATCGCGACAGGAAGGTGCACAGCTCCCTCGCGAGAGTCATCGCCGAGCTGTTCCCCCAGCTCGGCCCCTTCGAGGTGACCCACAGGTGGGGCGGGCCGATAGGAGTGCACCGGGACTGGTTCCCGTCGGTCGGTCTCGACAGGACCTCGAGGATCGCATCGGCCGGCGGGTACGTCGGCGACGGAGTCGGCACGACGAACCTGGCCGGCAGGACGCTTGCGGACCTCATCAGCGAGCGCGAGAGCGACCTCGTCTCCCTTCCCTGGGTCGGCCACGAGAGCCCGGACTGGGAGCCCGAGCCCCTGCGCTGGCTCGGCGTGAACGCCGGGCTCCGTGCCATGGAGATGGCAGACCTCATGGAGAGCCGGACCGGGCGGCCTTCCCGCCTCGCCAGTGCCGTCGACCGGCTGACCGGGGGCTAGAGGGCCCGGATCGCCTTCTCGAAGATCTCGAGCCCCTCGACGAGCAGCTCCTCCCCGATCACTAGAGGAGGGAGGAGGCGGACGACGTTGTCGAAGGTCCCCGCCTTCAGCACGATGACGCCTTCCTCGTGGCAGGCGGAGAGGACGCGGGCGGCGGCAGAGGCGTCAGGCTCTTTCGAGCCCTGGTCGGAGACGAGCTCGACCGCGGCCATGGCCCCGATGACCCGGACGTCGCCGACGGCGCGTGACTCCTCGACAAGCGGCTTCAGCCGGGCCGAGAAGATCTCGCCGATGTGGCTGGCGGCCGCCAGGAGATCGCCCGCCTCCACCTCCTCGATGGCTGCGAGAGCGGCAGCGCACGACACCGGGTTGCCGCCGAAGGTCGAGCCGAGCCCGCCGGGATGGACGGCGTCCATGAGCTCGGCCCGGCCGGTGACACCGCCGATGGGAAGGCCGCCGCCGAGTCCCTTCGCCGTCGTGATGACGTCGGGGACGAGGCCGTAGTGCTCGCAGGAGAACCACTTGCCGGTACGGGCGAAGCCTGCCTGGATCTCGTCGGCCACGAACACGATCCCGTTGGCGGCGCAGTAGGCGGCGAGGGCTTCGAGATAGCCGGCCCCCGGGATGATGACGCCGCCCTCGCCAAGCACCGGCTCGACGACGAGGGCGGCGATCCGGTCGGCTCCGATCTGGCTGTTCATGATGGCGACGGCGGCCTCGGCGCACGCCGGTCCGCACTCGTCGTAGGACGCCCCGACAGGGCAGCGGTAGGGGTACGAGAAGGGCACGCGGTAGATCTCAGGGGCAAGAGGTCCAAACCCCTTCTTGTACGGCGACGCCTTCGCCGTCAGCGCCATCCCGAGAAGGGTCCGGCCATGAAAGGCGTGCTCGACGGCGACGACAGCCTGCCGACCCGTCGCCAGCCTTGCCACCTTGACGGCGTTCTCGACCGCCTCGGCTCCCGAATTGACGAACAGACTACGCCGTTCCACGTCCCCCGGCGCGAGCTCGTTCAGGCGCTCGGCCAGCAAGACGTAGCCCTCGTAGGGGGTCACTTGGAAGCATGTGTGGGTGAAGGCGGCCGCCTGGTCGGCCACGGCGGAGGCGACACGGGGAGCGCTCGAGCCGACGGTGAGGACGGCGATGCCGCCTCCCAGGTCGATGAAGGAGTTGCCGTCGACGTCGACGAGGACGCCTCCCCCGGCCTTGGCGGCGAACACCGGCATCGTCGCCCCGACGCCGGAGGGAACGGCGGCACGTCGCCTCGCCATCAGCTCTCTCGAACGCGGGCCGGGGACCTCGGTCACGAGGGCTCGTCGCTGGGGGGGATCAGCCATGGGAAGTCTCCTTGAGTCGGAAGGCACGTCACGAGGAAGAGTCGAGCTCAGGCCTCTCTCGGAACTATGTTTCGGAATCGGTTGTCAGCGAGCTTACTAACGACGGATTCCATTGACAATGTGCTGTCGCGGTGTGACAATGAGCGGCGCTATGGCGAGTGGCAACGGGTCGACACCGCTGGACACCGTCTCGCGCCAGCTCGTCGAAGCCCTCCAGCAAGACGGTCGCCGCTCCTACGCAGCCCTCGCCGAGCAGGTGGGTCTGTCCGAGGCAGCCGTTCGCCAGCGCGTGAGGCGCTTGCTCGAGGACCGCGTGATGCAGATCGTGGCCGTGACGGACCCGATGACCGTGGGCTTTGCTCGCCAGGCAATGGTAGGCATCAAAGCCGACGGCGACATCCGCGCCATCGCCGATCGACTGACCGAGCTCGACGAGCTCGAGTACGTCGTCATCTGTGCCGGTTCCTTCGATCTTCTCATCGAGCTCGTCTGCGAGGACGACGAGCATCTCCTCAGAGTGCTAAACGACTCGATCAGGACGATCGAAGGGGTAAGGGACACAGAGACGTTCGTCTACCTACGACTGGTCAAACAGACATACGCCTGGGGCACGCGCTGACGAGAGCACGACGACGAGCACAAGCGCTGAAGAGCACAAGACAACGACGGAGGACAGATGACTACGCAGGCAAGCGGGACCGACAGGCACGCCGAGCTCAACAAGAAGGCACGCGAGCACCTCTGGCTCCACTTCACCCGGATGGGCGCCTACAACGAGCACCAGGAAGTGCCCGTGATCGAAAGGGGCGAAGGCGCTTACGTCTACGACGCCCGAGGGAAGCGCTACCTCGACGGTCTCTCAGGGCTGTTCGTCGTGCAGGCTGGGCACGGCCGCAAGGAGCTCGCCGAGGCCGCCGCCCGCCAAGCAGAGAAGCTCGCCTACTTCCCCATCTGGTCGTACGCCCATCCCGGTAGCATCGAGCTCGCCGACCGGCTCGCCGGCTACACCCCGGGAGACTTGAACCGCGTCTTCTTCACGACGGGCGGAAGCGAGGCGGTCGAGAGCGCCTGGAAGCTCGCCCGCCAGTACTTCAAGGCGATCGGCCAGCCCACGCGCTACAAGGTGATCAGCCGTTCCATCGCCTACCACGGCACCACTCTCGGAGCGCTCTCGATCACGGGCATCCCCTCGATCCGCCAGCAGTTCGAACCGCTCGTCCCAGGTGCTCGCAAAGCGATGAACACGAACCGCTACCGCTGCTCGGACTGCCAGCACCTCGACGCCTGCAGCCTGCGCTGCGCCGACTCGATCGAGCAGGTCATCGAGTTCGAAGGACCGGAGACCGTGGCGGCCGTCTACGTCGAGCCCGTGCAGAACTCGGGCGGCTGCTTCACGCCACCGGAGGGCTACCTCGAGAGGGTGCGCGAGATCTGCGACCGCTACGGGGTTCTCATGGTCTCCGACGAGGTCATCTGCGCCTTCGGGCGGCTCGGCGAGATGTTCGCCTGCAACCGCTACGGCGTCGTGCCCGACATGATCACCTGCGCCAAGGGCATGACGAGCGGCTACTCCCCAATCGGGGCGATGATCGCCTCCGACAGGCTCATGGAGCCCTTCCTGCAGGGCACGGCCACCTTCAGCCACGGCATCACCTTCGGCGGCCACCCCGTATCGGCCGCAGTCGCCCTCGCCAACCTGGACCTCTTCGAGCGCGAAGATCTCATCGGGCACGTGAGGGCGAACGAGTCCGCCTTCCGCGCCACCCTCGAGACGTTGAGAGACCTGCCCATCGTCGGCGACATCCGTGGAGAGGGCTACTTCTACGCCATCGAGCTCGTGCGCGATCGGGCGACGCGAGAGACCTTCAGCGACGACGAGTGCGAGTTTCTCCTTCGGGGCTTCCTCTCGCCTGCGCTCTTCGACGCCGGCCTCATCTGCCGGGCGGACGACAGGGGCGATCCCGTCATCCAGCTCTCGCCTCCGCTCATCTGTGGTCAGCAACAGTTCGACGAGATCGTCTCCATCATGCGCCCGGTGCTCGAGGAGGCCTGGGCAAAGGTCTGAGCAAAGCGTTGAGCGTGCCGGAGGCGCCGCGCAGCTACTCTCACGCCTATGACCTTGTACGACACAGACATCGCCACCCTCGACGGTGGACCGCTCGACCTCCATCAATTCGACGGCAAGGCGGTCCTCATCGTCAACGTCGCCAGCAAGTGCGGGCTTACGCCCCAGTACTCGGGGCTCGAGCGGCTGCACGAGCAGTACAAGGGTCGCGGCTTCAGCGTCCTCGGCGTTCCCTGCAACCAGTTCGGCGAGCAGGAGCCGGGGACGCCGGACGAGATCAAGACCTTCTGCTCGACGAACTATGGGGTCACCTTCCCCCTCACCGAGAAGATCGAAGTGAACGGTGAGGGCCGCCACCCTCTTTACTCCCAGCTGACCGGAGTGAGCGACGCCGAGGGAGAGGCGGGCGACATCCAGTGGAACTTCGAGAAGTTCCTCGTCTCCCCGGACTTGGCGGTCCGCCGCTTCCGCCCCGGCACCGATCCGGAGGCACCCGAGCTGGTGGAGGCGATAGAGGCGGCGCTCCCCGCCTGAGCCCGCCCGAGCCCGCCTGAGACGACCCCGGAGCCCGCCTGAGACGACCCCGGAGACGACCCGGGGACGGGGCGTGGTCGAGTCGCGAAGTGGTCGAACCCGGCGTAGTTGCTCAAGATCGGCGCTCCGCGCGCCGATGCAATTGGCAACGGATGGGGGTAGACGAGCAGGCCCGGGGATCTCGCGAGGGGGACCCGGGCCTGCTCGCGCCCAACCCTCCCCCGACGGGCCGGCAGGCGCTGCTCGAGGGGCGGTACTAGGCCCTCGTACCGACCTCGCTCGTCGTCCCCATCTCGATGACGGGATGAGCTGACGGCCTCAGCCAGCGGAGGACGAGGAGGAGCTCCGGCAGCGGGAGGGCGACGCAGCCCTCGGTTGGCTCGCCGATCCAGGCATGAAGGAAGATCCCCGACCCGGGCGCGTCTGCTCCTCTCACGATCGGGTTGTTGTTCGTCTCGAGGACTGCGAAGTACGGGTAGGCAACCGTCTCGGTCCAGAGCGCTTCGGACCAGGCGGCGAAGGAAGGCGTCGTCCCGCAGGGGACGTGGACGAGCTCGTTGTAGTGGGCGCTGTAAGGGTCCTCGTCCCACCAGTCACCGCAGACGAGACGGGTATAGGCGTCGTGGAGCCCTCCCGGGTTCGGATCGTTGCCGTACATGCGGCGCCCGATGCGGAAGGTGCCGGTCGGAGTCGACCCGTCACCCTCGCGGCGGACGTTGTAGAACCCGCTCACCCCGATCTCGGCCTGCCACTTGGGCGTGACCGCCCGCCACGGCGAGTGCCTACCGGCGCGTTCGTAGGCCTGCAGCGTGGCAATCGAACCGGGCGGATGGTACGAAGGGCTGCTCACCACGACGAGCTCCGTGGCGTCGGACGGCACCGAGAAACGATCCCCTCCCAACCCCGCTCGGCCTCCCCCGAACGGGCCGCCGAGCGCGATCACGCAAGCGGCGGCGGTGACGACTATGCCGGCGCCTTGCAGGCGGAGAGCTCGCATCGAGACGCTTACCTTGCCACCGCTCGCGCGGCCGCGGTTGGCAACTTGCCGTGCGGAGCAGCTAAAGGCTCGATACGCTCGGGTAACAGATGACAGACCTCCGGCATGACAGAGATGACTTCGTCTATAATCTCCTCCGAGCCGATTCAGGCGCTCGCCTGGGTGCGGACACCTCACCTTCACCCAGCATGAGACAGCGCTCCCCGTCCCGCCACCGAGAAGACTTCCGAGTGGTGTCTCCGGCTTACGAGGCGTCATGATCGGGTCGTCGACGGTCCGCCGCTGGCTCGATCACCCCTTTGCTCGCCATCCCCTTGCGAGACGGGTCACCGGTTACTCAGCCGGCTCGGCCGTGGCAATCATCACGAGCGAGGCGGCGTTCGCCGCGACGCTTGGATGGGGCCACGCCGGCACGACGCTCGCCTCTGCCGCCGGCTTCGTCGGCGGCGCCGTTCCGAACTACATACTCAACCGGCGCTGGGCGTGGAGGGACCGGCGGGGCCGTGACCGCCGGAGCGAGATCTTCCTCTACATGGTCGTCTCGTTCGCCACCTTCCTCGTCTCAGCCGTCGTGACTCACTGGGCCGAGGCATGGGCTCGGCAGCTGACCGCCGACCGCGGTGGTCAGGTGGCTCTCACGACCGCAGCCTTCCTCGCGGTGTCGGCCGTCTTCTTCGCCATCAAGTTCGTCATCTACGAGACCGTCGTCTTCCGCAAGCACCCCGACGACGTCGCGCCCGTCAAACAGTTGCCCGCGGTGCAGCCTGTCCACTCTCACGCGCAGCTCTCCGACGCCGAGCCGGCGGAGAGCATCCTCGGCTAGGACCAAGCCGCCTTCGCCTCCCCCGGAGGCTGTTCCTCTCGACTCCACCGCTGAGGCGATCGCCGTCGACTGGTCGGGGAACGCCAGCTCCAACAGGGCCACTGCCTTCGCCCGAGCGCTCCGCGGCGAGCTCGTCGAGCTCGAGTGCGGCCTGTCGAGGGCCGAGGTGATCGATCTCGTCCTGGAGCGCTCCGGGGCGGCTCGTGGGCAGATAGTCGTGGGCTTGGACTTCGCCTTCTCCTTCCCGGGCTGGTTTCTCAGAGAGAAGGGGGCGCGCACGGCCCGGGAGCTCTGGGAGCTCGTAGCTGCGGAGGGCGAGGAGTGGCTGCGCACCTGTCCTCTGCCCTTCTGGGGGCGGCCGGGCAAGCCGAGGCCGGAGCTCGAGAGCCATCTCCGGGCGACGGACTCGCGCCTTGCCCCCGTCGGCCGGGGGATCCGGCCGAAGTCGCCCTTCCAGGTGGGCGGCGCCGGATCGGTAGGGACGTCGTCGCTGCGGGGCATGCCGGCGCTGCTTCGCCTCCGGGACGGCGGGTTCGCCATCTGGCCCTTCGAGGAGCCAGCGCTTCCTCTCGTCGTCGAGATCTGGCCACGGCTCCTTACCGGCCCGGTCGTGAAGAGTGACCCGGAGGAACGCGAGCGCTATCTCCGGGAGCTCGGCCCTGGCATGATCGCAGGAGCGCTGGCCGATCTGGCGGGAGCGAGCGAGGACGCCTTCGACGCCGCCGTCTCTGCCGTGGTGATGTCGGCGCACGGGCAGTGCTTCGCATCGCTCGGACTCCCTGCCAGCCCGCTGGCACGCCTGGAAGGCGAGATCTGGGTGCCTCCTCCGTCGCAGGACATTCCGCCGGAGAGAGCGAACCGAGCGCGAAGCTGAGGACGACCTGCACTTTCAGTCGAGGAGGCCGCCCGTGAGCGACGAAGGTACGCCAAGTTCAAGTCCAGGAACGCCGAGCTCTGCCGTCAAGTACTCCCACCGGTTCCACCCCTGGGGCAAGGCGATGATCGAGGGGGCTGTCCCCCGCCCGAAGAAGGTGCGAGATCACGTCAGGAAGGACACGGTGATGGCCCGCTTCAACGCCAGGTTCGGGCTCGGCATCACCGTGGTCGTAGGGACGATGTGGTGCGCTTACATCTTCGCGGCGATCGCGTTAGTGAGCCTGCCCTCGGCGATCACGAGCCACGAGCTCACCGTTCTCATCGCCTGGATCAGCAGCAACTTCCTCCAGCTCGTCCTCCTGCCGATCATCATCGTCGGCCAGAACCTGCAGGCGCGTGCCTCCGACGAACGGGCGGCCAACACCTACAAGGACGCCGAGGCGGTCCTCCACGAGGCGATCGAGATCCAAAAGCACCTCGCCGCCCAGGACGTCGTGCTCTCCGACTTGATAACGAGGGTTCGCACCCAGCCGGCGTGAGCCTCCGGCGACGGCCGGCCCTCGGCTCTCGGGTACGGTCGTCGCATGCGCTTTCGTCAACTCGGCAACTCTGGGCTCACCGTCTCGATCATCGGGCTCGGGACGAACAACTTCGGCTGGCGGCTCGACCTCGACAAGGCCCGGCCCGTCATCGACACGGCTCTGGAGGCGGGGATCAACTTCTTCGACACCTCGGACAGTTACGACCAGGGCACCTCCGAGGAGATCATCGGGCAGGCCTTGAAAGGGCGGCGCGAAGAGGCCGTCATCGCCACGAAGTTCGGCTCGGACATGGGCGGAACGAACGGACCTGACTTCGGGGCGCGAGCATCACGCCGTTACCTGACAAGGGCAGTCGAGGCCTCGCTCCGACGCTTACAGACCGACTGGATCGACCTCTACCAGTTGCACCGGCCGGACGGGGTGACGCCCTTCGAGGAGACGCTCGAAGCACTGGACGACCTGGTCCACCAGGGGAAGGTCCGATACATCGGCTCCTCGAACCTCTCGGGTTGGCATGTGACCGAGTGCGAGTGGATATCGAGGACCCGAGGGATAGCTCGTTTCGTCTCGGCGCAGAACCACTACTCGCTCCTCGAGAGGGACGTCGAGCGCGAGCTCCTTCCTGCCTGCGTCGAGCATGCGATCTCCTTGATCCCCTTCTTCCCCCTGGCGAGCGGCCTCTTGACGGGAAAGTGGAGGCGGGGCGAGAGAGCGCCCGAAGGCAGCCGGCTGTCGGGGCGCGACATGCCGAGCGACAAGACCTTCGAGGTGATCGAGGCTCTGGCCGCTGTCGCCGACCGGGCGGGCGTCTCCCTGACGGAGCTCTCGCTCGCCAGCCTTGCTTCGAGGCCCGCCGTCGGAAGCGTCATCGCCGGGGCGATGACGGCAGATCAGGTGCGGTCGAACGCCGCCGCCGGCGACCTCGAGCTGGCGCCTGAGGTCCTTGCCGAAGTCGATGCCGTCACCGTGAACCATGGCTGACCGGGCAAGCGGGCCCACGACCTGGTACCGCGTCGGCACGCTGATCGACGGCACGAGAGATGTCCCGCTCGAGGACGCCGCGATCGCCGTATCGGGAGACCGGATCTCGTGGTGTGGCAGCAGGGACGAGCTGCGCGAGGGGCAGGCGACCGGCACCGTCGTCGACCTGTCGGACCATGTCGTCATGCCGGGGTTCGTGGACGTTCACACCCACTTCACCCTCTTTGCCGACAGGCGCAGCTACGAGGACATGGCGACGGACTCCGACGAGCTCATGCTCCTGGCAGGAGCCGACAACGCCCGCCGCCATCTCCACGCCGGAGTCACGACGGCAAGGGACAACGGTTCCCGCAACGGGCTCGGCACTCTCCTCCGTGAAGGGATCCGGCGCGGTGTCGTCCCGGGCCCGCGGCTTCTCGTGAGCGGCCGGCCCGTCACGAAGCCGGGCGGCCACTTCCACTTCTGCAACGGCGTCGCCGACGACGAAGACGACGTCCGCAAGGCAGTCGCCCAGCTCGTCGAGGAGGGGGTCGACCACATCAAGATCATGGCGAGCGGTGGTGGCACGGTCGGAACCGACCCGACGGCAGCGACCTACTCGGTGAAGGAGCTACGTGCCGCGGTGGAGACGGCCCATCGTGCCGACCGCCTCACGACGGCGCACTGCAGGGCGATCGAGTCCATGAAGCGGGCCGTCGAGGCAGGGGTAGATTGCATGGAACACGCGGAGTTTCTCCGTCCCGATGGACAGATCCGGTACGACGAAGACCTTGCGCTCCGCTTGCTCGCCTCGGAGATCTACGTGAGCCCCACCCTTGCCGCCTGGCACTACGACACCATCCTCGAGCTGAGAGAGCTGGTGGGTAGGGACGGCGCTACTCACGAGCAGCGGGAGCAGTTGGCCGAGCTCGAAGCTGACATGAAGATCGTCCTCGAGATCTTTGGTCGCATGCTCGACTCCGGGCTGAAGGACCGCCTCGTCGGAGGTACCGATGCCGGGTGCTTCGACGTCACGTTCGGCCACATCGAGTACTCGCTCGACCTCATGGTGCAAGGTGGCATGACCGAGATGGAGGCGATCAAAGCCTCGACGTCTCTCGCTGCGCGAGCGATCGGGGTCGACTCGTTCACGGGATCTCTCGAGCCTGGAAAGATGGCGGATCTCGTCGTGCTGAAAGAGAGCCCCTTGGCCGACATCAAGGCCACCGGGGAGGTCGCGGCAGTTTGCCAGGAGGGCAACTGGGTGTTCAGCCACATCCCGGAGCTGGGCTGAGTCACTCGGGCTCGACCTGACGGGGGTTCGCCGGGTGCGCTGGGGCTGGGTGGGGTAGGCGGTCGAGCTAGGCGGACCGGTAGCCTCCGCGGGCTACTGCGACTACGGCGCCGGAGCGACCGTCGCAGAGATCTCGACCTGCTCGTGCGGCTCGACCGCCGGCTTGGCCGAGTTCGGCTTCTCGCCCCATACGACGACGACCTCCGTGCCCGGCTCACTGAGGCCGACGTCAATGGTCGCCAGAGAGACGAACGCCTTCTCGTTGTAGAGATACCCCACGTCGAGCGAGATGCCGACGAGACGGCCGCCATGGAGCACCTAGTCCGCCTGGAAGAGCGAGTACCGCGCCTTGGGCAGCTCGAAGTACTTCCCGGGCTCTCGCTGCCGAACTGGCTCCCGATGGTCCGGGTGACGTCCTCGTCGCGCCAGCGCAGCGTGACCTTCTTGCGCGGAGGCGACTCAGCCATCTTCTCGAGCGCCTCACGGCCGGGGAAGTCGTGATCGAAAGCCACGAACGGTGCATAACCGATGTCGTACGGCGTGAGGTAGTAGTCGGTTATGTCCTTCGAATAGGCTCCCCCCGAGGGAGCCGGCGCGAGAGGCGCTCCGCCACTCTCGGAACTCGCGGAGCCGCTCGCCGGTAAAGATCGCCGGAAGCGGCGAAGGTACCCAGCCTGACTCGAGATTCGCCGTCGAGTAGGCGCGGGCGCCAACGCGCAGCAGGTCGAGCCCCTCGCCTTCGACGAGGAGAGCCTGCAGCACGTCCTCGCCCTCCTCCCTAGGACCGAAGAGCTCGAAGCCGGGTTGCCCGGCCATGCCGTGACGCAATGCCCGCGTCCTATGACCGCCGATACTGAGCTCGGTGAGGTGGAAGAACTTGACCTGCGGCACGGAGTGGCTGATGGCGTTCTCGACGAGGGCGATGGCCTTCGGCCCTGCAGCTCGTAGCGGTACAGCTTCTGTGGGCCCTCACGATCGAGCGAGTTCTCGTCTCGCTCGATCGTGACGTCGTATCCGCCCACCTCCGCGTCGTAGTGAACCCAGTCGACGATAGCCGGATGGCGCCGACGAAGTCCAGGTCGTTCTCGCCGAGATAGAAGAGGATGCCGTCGCCGATCAGGTAGCCGTCGTAGTTCGTGGCGATGAATTGCTCGCCACTCCCGGTCTGAAGCGGGAGAAGTTGTTCACGCCGAGATCGGCGAACACCCTGAGAGCGTCGGGGCCTTTCACGAACAGGTCCACCATATGGTGCGACTGGTCGAAGAGGGCGACGCTCTCTCGCCAGGCACGCTGCTCGGAGCGCCAGTTCGAGAACTCAGGCGGTATCGGGAACGTGTAGGGCAGAGCTCGTGCGTCGCGGAGCAACTTGACCGGGCTCCCAACCCGTGTTATTGCAGCCTCGAGGCTCTCGGTGCTCATCGTCCACATCCCTTCTCGATCCGGCTGCGCAAGCGTGGCCCATCGCCGACCAGCACGCTCTTCGTTGCGAGCGGAGTCGGCGAGCTCAGCGCCTCGGGTACGTCGTCGAACCTGTCCGATCTCCGAGCCTACGAGATACCTCAGCGATGTGGGGGGGTGCGTCGGCGTGGGCGTGGGCATGGTGCCACTGGTAGATCGGGTGGAGCAGCCGTCCGTGCCGGCAGTGGACGCACGTCCGTAAGGGTTCCGACGGGTAACTGAGGCCGAGCCGTCCGCACCTGTCACATCTGACGAAACGCACGGCACCCACGGCACCGAGCAACCCCACCACGCCGGCGAGGACTGCGACCGTCACCAGGGCGGCCACCAGGACGAGAGCTATGACTTCGACTGCCAGCATCGCGGGTCACCTCCTATCTACGAGGTCGTTTGTCGTTGCCATCTCGTAGACAGATTGTATCGTCTACCGATTGATATTGTGCGCCGGCGCCGCGGGGGACCGCCTCCTTCCAGCGCCCCGTATCTGCACCTGGGGCTGCGGGCCAGGCCAAAGTTGTCATCAACCCAGGCCTGACGCGCCCGATAGACGAACCGGAACGGATTGGCTAGTCGCAAGGGGGATTCTCTTGCAGGAACCCGTTCCTGGCGAGCGACTCCCACGACCGGCGGTCGGGGATGTCGTCGTCACCTCAGCTTCGTCGATAGGGGACCTGTTATCGAAGCAGGCGCACCAGTATCGGTAGATCGAGACCTGCCCATGCCGGATCGGCCGTCAGAACCTCGGCGGGAGTGCTCCGCACGGCGAGGGCGAGACAGCACCTGTCCCCGAGCGACAGGTTCTTTCCTCCAACGAGAGAGCGCGTTGCGCCGGCCAGCTCGGCGTCTTGCTCGGTCACGGGCTCGACCCTGACGCCCGCTGCCGCCAGAAGCTCGCGCATCCTGCTGACGTCGACGCGTGCGTCTACGAGCTTGCCGATGACTTCGGCGAGGTTGGCGGCACCGAGCGTCGCCGACTCGAGCGCGTCCGCGACGACGTCAGCGCCGGGCTCGTCGTGAACGAGGGCAAGGACGGCGGAGGCATCGAGTACGGTCACTCGCCAGCCGCCGCCAGACGACGCTCCTCTAAGAGCTCATCGACGAGGGAGCGAGTCGGGGGAACCTTCGACGCCAGGCCCCGCAGCTCCGCCGCGGCGTCTTCTCGTCGCTCGAGCACGAGTCGATGACCGGTCAGGTGTAGATGGAGCCGGTCGCCCGCGGCAAGGCCGAGCGCCGATCGAACCTCCGATGGGATCACGAGGCGGCCCTGTTTTCCGAGCACCACCGTGGCATCCATGAGTTAATCATGCCACTGCAGGCGAATCAGTGCCACGAAGCGATCACCGAAGGCCTCGGCGACTTCAGATCCGCGCGATGCGGACGGCATCGCAGTCAGACGCGAGTGCCTCGAGGCCCGTCACGTCACCGCTGAGCACGACTCCGCCGGGCTCGGCGCTCGCGCCAACAATGGCGTCGACGGCGGAGCCGCGCTGGGCGACGTGACGGAGCTCGCCTGCGCGACGAGCGACTGACGCTGGCAGGTCCTCCCTGACATCGCAGGTCGTGAGCAGCCGGTTGATGCCCGCGTCATGGCGCTGGCGTCCTGTGTTCGACTCGACGAGGACGACAGAGGGAACGAGCGGCGGCCACTCTCCGTCACGGACGAGCGCACGGATGGCGGCGACTGCATCCTGGTTGTGTCTGGCAAGGAAGCTCACTCCCCCGGAGTCCAAGACGAGCACCCTCAGCTTGCCTTGGAGGCCACGGCCTTTGCCTTCCGCACGCGCTCGGCGAGCCGTTCGGCTCAGGTGACCGACGCCGACGACGGTTCTCCCACCTCGTCGCCCGCCGAACGATCCAGCCGAGGGGTCCCCGTGGGCACGCAGAGACCCGGTGGCTGAGTCGGGGAACCGTTCCGAGTGCACGCAGCCAACGAAGAGCTCAAGGAATCTTCTTGAGCGTGGATCGAGGCTAACACCTACCGTACTTGGATAGCGGGATCCACCACCGCCGCAGGGGTCGCGCGTATCGTTGGGAATTCCGGCGCGCAGCACTTCTTCGGGCAAACAGGCCAGCTCCGACAACGAGCTCCTCGCTTGAGATCCGCCGTCTCACCGCAGCCGTCGACCGGTTGACGAAGCGCTCGCCAACCGTGATTCCCGCATCGCCGAGCTGGAGCGTCTCTCGAGGAGTCCCGCCGATCCGGCAAACGCCAAGCGAGCCCCGTTCTCGAGGGGCGATCCGGCCGGGGAGAAGGCCCCGCCCGGTCGCCGCTCGGGGAAGGCCCATGGCCGCCACGGTCACCGCCTGGTGCCTAAGAGGATCGATCAGGAGCTCGACACCCCGCTTCCTGCGTGCTGTTCGGACTGCGGCGGCGACCTCGTCTTCGAGCGCACCGCCGACCAGTACCAGGTCGACCTTCCGAGGCCTCGCCCGGTCACGACCCAGTTCGGTGTCGGGGTCGGACGCTGTTCGGGCTGCGGGAAGCGTGTGCAGGGCCGACACCTGGAGAGAGCTCGGACGCCCTCGGGGCGGCGGCCTCGCAGATCGGACCGTACGCCAAGTCGTTCGCTCTTCCTCCACTACGGGCTCCGTCTCTCCTTCGCGAAGTCGTCCGACCTCCTCCGCCGCCTCGGCGTCGGCGTCACCGCCGGTGCCCTCTGCCAGGCGAGCCAGGCGACCGGCACGGCGCTCACGACGAAAAGGAGGTGACCGCCACAGGCTGACCTACACTTCGAATCGGCTCACCGGACCTCGGGCGACTGGGGAATTTCGGTGATCGACGATGGGGAATCTCCGCGACACTGCGACGAGCTCCTCACCGATCTCCCTGCCTCGGCCCGCTCGACGCCACGCCGGGTCCGGGACCTCCTCACCGAGGCCCTCGACGCCCGAGAGCTCGATGCGAAGCCTCGCCGGGCCGTCGTCGCCGACCTCGCCGAGCACGTTGAGCTACTCCACGCCGATCCGCATCCGAACGACGAATGCCGCAAGCTCGTGGCCCACCTGTACGCGGAGCGAGAGGGGCTGTTCACCTTCCTCCTCCACGACGGCGTCGACGCCACCAACTGGCGGGCCGAGCAGGCGATCCGACCGGCCGTCGTCAACCGCAAGACCTCGGGCGGCAACCGGACCTGGCGAGGCGCTAAGACCCAGGGCCGGGTGATGAGCCTGCTGCGGACGGCGAGCCAGCAAGCTCACGTTCCGCACTTCTCAGGCCGGTTTTCCCTCCCCCACCAGCGTGATCAGGAGTAGCCGCCGACAGGCACGCCGAGGAGGTCGAGCAGCTGCTCTTGAAGCGGCGTGAGCACCGGCGCGAACGTCTGGACGAGGTTGCCCTTGGAGTCGTAGAGCCGATGACGGGCGACGCCGGTAAACGCCTCGATCATACGGGCCGCGCTCGGAGAGTGCGAGGGACGCTCTTCGGGATAGAGGGCGAGCGCGTTCAGGCCGCGACGCGCCATCCCCCGGCGGACCTCGAGCTCCATGAGCGCTTGGAGCAAGAGCGCGATGAAGTGGCAGGTCATGAGCCCCTCGATGCGTGCGGGGTCATGAAGGAAGACCGGTGCGACGAGTTGGTCGCCCTTCAAGAGGTGGTGGCGGCGCTCGAGGTGCGGCTGGTACTTGTAGGCAACGAGGAGCTCTGCTGCATCGACGTCGCGCACGTTGGTGACGAGCGGCCAGCACCCGTCGGAGCAGGCGTCGCGAGCAACGAGGTCATCGCGCACGCTGAAGCGCACGCGGTGGCGGACCTTTTCGATGCGCCGGTAGCGGGTGTTCTTCCCGGGCCGTCCCCGCGACTCCTGGCGGTGGCGGACCTCGGTCACCTCTTCGATCTCGTAGGAGACCCAGCGCGTCGCCCCGCACTCCTCCAGCGCCTCGTCGGCCTCGGCACCGATCGCGACCCTGGTCTTGAGGCGCGTCCTCGGAGAGGAGAGGCGCATGTTGAGCGCGTCCAGAGCGGCGATGCCGCTGCGATGCGCCCCCGACGGGCTTCTGCATCGCGCTCGACCTTCACCGACGAACGCACCCAGATGACCCGATAGCCCTCCGAGGACGGCCAGGGAGACTCCACGACGCTGTAGACGTCGGGGACGTCGCGGTGACGCCCGGGGAGGGACAGGGCTTCTTGAAAGTCGGGCTCGTGGGTGCAGAGCCAGTCGCGCATCGCCTCGTCCTCCTTGCGGTTTCTCGCCAGCACGCTCACGAAGCGTCCACCGAGGCGGTCGATGTGGGCCATCGTGGCGCGCACGGCGAGCTTGGCATCTGCGACGTAGAGGAAGTCCGCTCGCCCGAGCAGGCTGCACAAGGCGTCCCAGGTGGCGATGTCGGTGGTCGAGTCCTCCGTGTTGCCATCAGCCACGCGGTGCAAGAGCGGCACCGCGCCGTCTGCGGCGACGGTCAGGATCCACACGAGTTGTTTCAGGTCCGGGCGGTGGTCCTTGGAGAACCCGTGGGCTGCGACCACGGTCTTCTTGGCGCCACGACGGCCACCTGAGGCAGACGCGTAGACGCCCTGTAGCTTGACCGACGTCGAGTCGTTGTGCAGGCGTGAGCAGTCGACGTCGAACTCGGCCACCGCCTCCAAGACGAGCTCTCCCAACAAGCTGGCCCGATCGGCGTCGAACAGACGAGCGAGCACCCGGCCCACCCGGTCGTCGTTCAGGTAGGGAAGGTCGCGCGCAGTGAGCCCGAGCAGCTGTGGGTCACGCGCGGCTGCCCACTCGCCAAGCGCATACACCGGCTCGTGATGGACACAGATGTTCATCGTGGCGACGGCCAGAGCCTTTGCCAGGGAGAGCCGGCTGCGCCCGTCGCCCGTGCCGACCGCCCGGCAGAAGAACGCCCCGAGACCAAGGCGGCGTCCGTAGTGCTCCAAGACCGGGAGCGCCTCCAAGAGCTCGGTGGTGAGCGAGAACCCCGCAGCGTGGGACTGCCCACTTGCCGGCATGTCTGTCATAGAGTGACAGAGATGGTGTGGTGGATGCTCAGCCGGAGACTGCGGTGAGCCGGCGCGACGAGGTCCGGATCATGAGTGCTCGCCGAGAGCTCATCGCGCTTTTGAGCGGCGAAGGCCACCTCCTCCCCGGCGGCGTCGTGGAGAGGACGATGCGCTGCGGGAAGTCGACCTGCCGCTGCAGCGTCGATCCTCTCTAGCGCCACGGCCCCTATCACCAGTGGGGCTACAGCAGAGGGGGGCGCCGCTACACGCGACGGCTCTCGGACGCCCAGCTCGAGCGCTACGGGCCCGACATCGAGCGGGGTCGCCGGTTCATGGAACTACTGACCGAGCTGGACGATGCCGAGATCAGCCGGGTCGAGCGGGCCGAGAGGTGGGGGGCGTAAAGGCCTCCCAGAAGTGCGGAACGTGGGAGCAAGGCGTCGACGCCGTCGACTACCTCACCCGCCTCGCCCGGGCGCCGACGGCTACGGACGTTCCCCTGCTTTTCACGTAGAGCGCCCGCTGCTGCCTTCGTCATTTAGGGAGAAGGGATCGGCCGCGCCCCGCTATCCAAGTACCACCTACCAACTCACCCCGGAAGGTCTGCGAGTTGTCATCCTCTACACCAAGCTCCGAGCCTGACTGCTCCAGCCACTCCTCGAAGCGGACCAACCCCCAGCACCCCCCGAAATGCGCCGCACCCTCAGTGCCATCGAACGCCTGCTCGGGGACTACATCGCCAACGCCCGACTCGGAGTCGCAGCCTGAGACTTGTCACAAGATCCAGAGACTGGAAGACCAAGAAGTTCTGGGTGAACAGCTACAGCTCTCGACTATCAAGTAGGCAGAGACGTTACGGAGTCACCGAAGGAATTGGCAACGAAGAGTTCCCTTGATACTACTGCCATAGCGTCCGGGCTCTCGAAGCTATAACGGGAGCCAGCCATAACGTTAATCAGCGAACCAGTTGCACTTCTCACCTTCGTGAGAGAGTCACCGTAGTAGTTAGCCACAAAGAGGTCCGGTCCACTAATGGCCAAAGCAATTGGATCGTTGAAGTGGTAGGAGGAACGTGCCATGACGCGTCGGAGCCTGCCCGTATAGATCCCTAACTCAGTGACCGAGTTGCCGAGAGGATTCGCCACAAAGAGGTTTGGGCCGCTCACGGCGAGGGCAGAAGGATCATTGAAGTGGTAGGAAGAACGCGCCATGACGCGTACGAGCTTGCCGGTTCCGATCCTCACCTCGGTCACCGAGTTCCCGGACGCATTAGCCACGAAGAGATCGCTGCCGCTCACGGCCAAGGCAACGGGACTCTGGAACCCATAAGAGCGGCCAGAGATGACGCGTACGAGCGTACCCGTGGTAGTATTCACCTCCGAGACAGATTTTCCACCCTCGTTCGCCACGAAGAGATCGCTGCCGCTCACGGCCAAGGCAACGGGACTCTGGAACCCATAAGAGCGGCCAGAGATGACGCGTACGAGCGTACCCGTTGTCGCCTGCAATTCGACAATGTCGTTCCCTCCATCATCCGCCACGAAGAGATCTCTGCCGCTCACGGCCAAGGCAACGGGACTCTGGAACCCATAAGAGCGGCCAGAGATGACGCGTACGAGCGTACCCGTTGTTGTCCGGGCTTCGGTAACGGACTTGCCGAACGCGTTTGCCACGAACAGGTTCGCGGCTCTCACAGCCAAGGCGTCGGGATACTCGAATCGGTAAGACGAACCCGACATGACGCGCGCTAGCGCCCCCGTGGTGGTCCGCAGTTCGGTGAGCCAGTTGGCATTTGCCACAACGACATACGTGGCGCTCGCCACTAGCAGACTTGGAGCGAGGAACTTGAAGGCGGGCCCCGAGATGACCCGGATGAGCCTTCCCGTGTCGATCCCTACCTCGGTGACGGCATCGGCGCCCTCGTCTGCGACGAAAAGATCGGCACCGCTCACCGC
>JASHRK010000004.1 GCA_030037405.1 Acidimicrobiales bacterium
GGGTCGACGTCGCTCTCGCACGCCGTCGTGGAGCTCGCCGCCGACCACGCCTTCGGTCTCGACGGGATGCGGATACTGCTCGTCGGGGCTGGCGAGATGGGCTCTGGCATCGCCAAGGCGCTCGCCGGTCGCAGCGACCTCACCGGCGAGGTCGTCGTTGCCAACCGCAGCGAGGAGCGCGCCCGCACAGTCGCAGACCTCGTGGCGGGCAAGGTGGCCAACCTCGAGGAGCTGGCCGACCAAGTCGCCTTCGCTGATGTCGTCATCACCTCGACGGCTTCGGGCGACGTGATCCTCTCCCACGACGAGGTGGCAGCGGCCCTCGAACGCCGTCGCCCGAAGGAAGGACGGCTCGTCGTCGTAGATGCCGCCGTCCCTCGCGACGTCGACCCTCTCGTGTCGTCTCTGGCGGGCGTCGAGCTGCTCGACGTGGAGGACGTGCGCCGCTACGCCGAAGAGCAGATGGCGGGTCGCGAAGCCGAGGTGCCGGCCGTGCGGAGGGTCCTCGCAGAAGAGCTGGAGAGGTACCGGACGACGGCGGCGGGGCGCATGGCCGCTCCCGTCGTCTCTGCCCTGCGCGAGCGGGCGGAACGGCTCCGCTCGAGCGAGCTCGAGCGCTACGGCAGCCGCATCGAGGCCCTTTCCCAAGCCGACAGGGAGCTCGTCGAGACGATCACACGCAGGGTGGTCGCGAAGCTCGTCCACGAACCGACTGTCCAGGTCAAGCAGGCGGCGGGCTCTCCCCGGGGCGAGCGCCTCGCCGAAGCGCTCCGCATCCTCTTCGATCTCTGAGCTGGCCGAGGGCGAGTGAGCCGGGAGCGAGCGACCGTGCGGCTCGCCACGAGGTCGAGCCCGCTCGCCCTCGTCCAAGCAGAGGCGGTCGCCACCCTCCTCGCGGCGCGGGCGAGCTCTGACGCTACCGGTGCGACTGTCGAGCTCGTCGCCGTGACGACGGCGGGCGACCGCCGCCGCGACGTGCCCATCCATTCGGTCGGAGGCCAGGGAGTCTTCGTCAAGGAGGTCGAGCTCGCCGTGCTCGAGGGTCGGGCTGACGCGGCGGTGCACTCCGCCAAGGACCTTCCTGCGAGCGAGGAGGAGACGCTGAGGATCGCGGCCGTGCCCGAGAGAGCGGATCCTCGGGACGCTCTCGTCGGTGCCCGCCTCTTCGACATGGCGCCGGGCGCCCTCGTCGCCACCGGGTCCGTGCGCCGGCGGGCACAGCTCGCCTGGTTGCGGCCGGACCTCACCTTCACCGAGCTACGCGGCAACCTTGCCACGAGGGTCTCCAAGGTCCCTCGTGGCGGAGCCGTCGTGGTGGCGCTCGCCGCCCTCGAGCGCCTCGGGTGGCTCGAACGGGCCGACGAGGTGCTCGACACGGCCGCGATGCTTCCCCAGGCGGGCCAGGGGGCGATCGCCGTCTGCACCCGACCCGAGGACGAGAGGACCGCCGCCCTTCTGGCGGTGATAGACGATCGAGGCTCCCACCTCGCCCTCGCAGCCGAGCGTGCCTACCTGCGCGGGGTCGGAGGTGGCTGCGACCAGCCGGTCGGCGCGCATGCGGTGGTCCTTCCCGATGGCACGATTCGGCTCGAGGCGATGATGGCCAGGCTGGACGGGCACGCTCTCATCCGCGAGCGGGCCGTCGGCTCCGACCCCGACGAGCTCGGCCGCCGGCTCGCCCGGCGGGTGCTCGAGGAGAGCGGGGGGCGGTCGTTTCTCGCCGAGGCGTTCGCTGGGAGGGCGGAGTGACCGTCTACCTCGTGGGCGCCGGTCCCGGAGACCCCAAGCTTCTCACCCTGCGCGCCTGCGAGGTCCTGTCGCGAGCAGACGTCGTCGTCCACGACCGCCTCGTGGATCATCGGGTCCTCGCTCTCGCTCCGGCGCAGGCTCCCCGGCACGACGTGGGCAAGCGACCGGGCGAGCCGGTCCGCCAGCGAGAGATAAACGACCTCCTCGTCTCCCTCGCCCGTGCCCACGAGCGAGTGGTGCGCCTGAAGGGTGGGGACCCTTACGTCTTCGGGCGGGGCGGTGAGGAGGCGCTCGTCCTGAAGGAGGCCGGCATCTCCTTCGAGGTCGTGCCCGGAGTCTCCTCGGTGAACGGGGCGCTCGCCTACGCAGGGATCCCGCCGACCCATCGCGGGATAGCGGCGAGCGTCACGGTCGTCACCGGGCACGCCGTCGGCGAGGGGGACGTTGCCGGGGACAGCGACGCGGCCGTCGACGCGAAGAGCGGCACGGCTGTCGACTGGCAGGCACTGGCGAAGCTGGGCGGCACGATCGTCGTGCTCATGGGAGTGGCACAGCGCGGGGCGATAGCGCGCCGGCTCATCTCCGGGGGCCTTCCGCCTGCCACGCCCGTCGCCGTCGTCGAGAACGGGACGCTTCCCGGTCAAAGGAGCGTCCGGACGCGGCTCGACCGGCTCGGCGACGTGCCACTCTCCACGCCCGCCATCATCGTGATCGGGAGGGTGGCCGAGCTCGACCTCGACTGGTTCGAGTCGCGCCCTCTCTTCGGTTGGCGAGTGGTGGTGACGAGGGCGGCCGATCAGGCTTCGGCGCTCTCCGCCAGGCTCTCTGAAGAGGGGGCTATCCCGATCGAGGTGCCCACGATCGAGATCGTCCCCCCCTCGGACGGGGGCGCGGCACTGAGAGCAGCCGCCGGACGCCTGGCGGAGTTCGACTGGATCGCCTTCGCGTCGGCGAACGCCGTCGTGCGCCTCTTCGAAGAGGTCAAGGACGCCCGGGCGCTCGGCGCCAACAAGGTGGCCGCCATCGGGCGAGCCACGGCGGCCCGCCTGGCCGAAAGAGGCGTCGTGGCAGATCTCGTCCCCGACGTCGCCGTCGCCGAGGATCTCGCCGCATCGTTCGGGCCGGCGCCTGCCGGCGGCGCCTCCGTGCTCGTCCCGCAGGCCGCTTCGGCACGAGAGGCGCTCTCCAGCAGTCTTCGGGAGCTCGGCTACTCGGTCGAGTGCGTCGAGGCGTACCGCACCGTCCACCCTGCTCGGCAGGAGGCGGCGGCGGCCCGGGTGCGGGGCGCCGACGCCGTCACGTTCGCTTCGAGCTCGACAGTCGAGGGTTACCTCGCGACCCTGGGCCGGGAGCTCGTACCCCCCGTCGTCGTCTCGATCGGGCCCGTCACGTCGCGCACGGCGGTCGAGCACGGTGTGAGCGTGTCGGTGGAGGCGGCGACGGCGTCGGTCGACGCGCTCGTCGAGGCGCTCTCTGCTTACGCGGCGGCGCATCCGAAGCCGGCGGCGCCGTAGGTGACGGTCAGAGAGAAGGGGGCTCCCGGTCCGCTTGCGCCTTCGGAGTGCATGTGCTATTTGTAGCACATGACCCAGGTGGGCGTCCGGGAATTGCGGCAGCGGGCAAGTGAGCTGCTTCGCCTGGTCGAGAGAGGTGAGACCATCGAGATCACCGATCGCGGCCGTCCCGTCGCGCTTCTCTCGCCGTTGCCCGAGGCGAACCCCTTGGAACGGTGGCGGGCGGCGGGAGACCTCGCGCCAGCGACGGGAGATCTCGACGACCTGCCCCCTCCGTTGCCATCGCGCGGTCCCGAGCTCCCCTCTGTCGTCTTGGCGCGTTTGCGGCGTGACGAGCGCTGATGCCGGCCACCTACCTGGACTCGTCCGCCCTCGTGAAGCTGGCGATCGACGAGCCCGAGTCCGGAGCGCTGCGCCGCTACCTGCGAAGACGACGGCCCTTGGTGTCGAGCGCGCTCGCCCGCACCGAGGTCCTGCGAGCGCTCCTCCTCGAGGGTGAGGAAGGCGTTGCGCGAGGACGGGCAGTGCTTGGAGGCGTGGAGCTCTTCCGGGTCAATAACCGGGTTCTCACGATGGCGGGCGCGCTCCTGCCTCTCGAGCTGCGGTCGCTCGACGCCATCCATCTCGCGACGGCGAACCAGCTGGGCGAAGAGCTCGGCCCTATCGTCACCTACGACGACAGGATGCTCGACGCCGCCGATCATCTGGGCCTGAAGACGGTCTCGCCAAGCTGAAGCCAAGCTGCCGAGCCGCCGAGCTGCCGAGCTGCCGAGCTGGCTGTGGGGCGGCACAGGTACTCTGGCGAGATGTCCTTTCCGGCTCGCCGGATGCGCCGGTTGCGAACGACGCCTGCGATGCGCCGCCTCGTCGCCGAGACGGCTCTCTCTGCCGCTGACTTCGTGGCGCCACTCTTCTTGAGGGAGGGGATCGAGGAGCCGAACCCGATCTCGTCGCTTCCCGGCGTCGTCCAGCACACCCTCGACTCTGCCGTCGTCGAGGCGAAACGCCTCGTCGCTCTCGGCGTACCCGCCGCCATCCTCTTCGGCGTCCCTCAGGCGAAAGACGCCTTCGGCTCGGGGGCCTCCGACCCCGACGGCATCGTCCAAGTGGGACTGAAGTCGATAGCAGACGCAGTCGGGGACGAGATCGTCCTTATCGCAGACCTCTGCCTCGACGAGTACACGGACCATGGCCACTGCGGCGTGCTCCGCTCAGACGGCACCGTCGACAACGACGCCACGCTCGAGCGTTACGCCGAGACGGCGCTGGCGCAGGCGCGAGGCGGTGCCGACGTCGTGGCGCCGAGCGGCATGATGGACGGCCAGGTGGGAGCGATCCGGGCCGCCCTCGACGGCGGAGGTTTCGGGGAGACGGCGATACTCGCCTATTCCGCCAAGTACGCCTCGTCTCTCTACGGCCCCTTCCGTGAGGCGGTCGACGTCTCGATCGCCGGGGGAGGCGACCGTCGCGCTTACCAGCAGGACTTCCGGCGGGCACGAGCCGAGGCGGTGCAGGAGGCCCGGCTCGACGTCGAGGAGGGGGCGGACATGGTCATGGTCAAGCCAGCGCTGACCTACCTGGACGTTCTCGCCGAGGTGTGCCGCCAGGTGGACGTGCCCGTGGCCGCCTACCAGGTGAGCGGCGAGTACGCCATGGTGCAAGCCGCCGCCGCCAAGGGGTGGATCGACGGCGAGGCCGTCATGATCGAGCAGCTGACTGCGATCAAG
>JASHRK010000037.1 GCA_030037405.1 Acidimicrobiales bacterium
TCAAGAGACGTCCATGCGCCTCCGGCAGCAACCTTTCGCCGTCGAAGACCCTGGCATTGACAAGAAGCAGCCTGCCCTTCGCTGCCGGGGGCGCCGCGAGAAGAGCGGGGAAGCGATGGGGCATGGCGACTCCTCCTTGTCATCTTGACGTCTCTCGGGCGCAGTGTATAGTACGCGGTGATGATATCCGCTAGGCGAATAGTGTGACCGCGAGCGGGTGCCGGTCCGTCTTGCATGGAGTGGTGAGGGTGCCCACCGGAAGACATCTACAGGGGCAGATCTGCTGAGGAGCGTGTCGTGCTGCTGTTGACTGACCGGAGCGATTTCACGCTCGACAGTTATCGCAGGGTCGCCTGGGAGGGAGAGCCCGTCGAGGTCGGGCAGGATGCGCTCGAGCGAATAGCGGAGAGGCGGTCGTCACTGGAGCGGCTCGTCGAGAACAACCCCGATCGGCACTATTACGGCACAACCACGACTCCCGGCGAGGGTGTAAAGACGGTCCTCACCGAGGAGCAGCGGCGCGCCTTCCTGGACCAGGGTCTCACGAACTGGGTCTTCGGCGACCCGGTACCGCAGCGCGTCGCCCGTGGGGTTGTCTTTGCCCGGCTGATCAACTTGATCGAGGGTCACGCCGGCGTCCGCCGAACGGTCGTCGAGGCGGTAGCAGCGTGCCTCGACGGCCGTGAACTGGTTCTCCCATCGCGTGGGCATTTGTGGGAGATCGGTGTTCCAGGCCCTCTCTATGAAGGGCTGGTCGAGCGGGTCGGCAGGCTCGAGATGAAGGAGCCAAACGGGCTCTCGAACGGGTGTCCGGCAGCGACGGCTCTGCTCTGCGATCTGACGATAGCGAGCCAGAACCGATTCACTCTTGCGCTGCAAGCGATGGCACTCGGGGCAGAGGCGCTGCTGGCTCCCCATGAGCACTACCTCGAAGAGGTCGGCGAGCTTTGGGGCGACGAGGACGAGAAGGACGCGATGGCGCGGCTGCGCGAGCTCCTGCAGAGCGCCGCGACCGAACGACGGCCCTACCAGGCGCCGGTGAGCTTCCGGATCATCCCGCGCATGTTGGGGGTCGCGCTGCGCTCGCAGCACATGGCCGAGAAGGCATCCACCACGATGCTTCGTGCCGTCAGCCACAATCCCGTCTACGTCCCGCCGGCCGAGGGACGCCCAGACGGTGACATCTGGTCGACGGGCGGCTACCACCCGGCCCAGGCGATCCAGGCCATGGATGGCCTGGCTTACGCATGGGCTAACCTCTGCCAGCTCTGCTGCCACCAGTCCGTGCGGCTTGCCACCGACGACTACGGACTGCAAGCCAAGAACGCCACGGGCTGGGACGTCAGCCGCAGCTCCGGTGGGATGGCGAGTGCCGCCTGGGCCTACGAGATGGCACAGCTCGCCCAGCCGACGCTGCTGCCGCTGACCGGCAGCGGCCAGACGGACGCCGGTTCGATGTCGTTCGCGGCTTGGCGCAAAGCGACAGAGATCGGCCGCGGCCTGGACGCCCTGCTAGCCGGTGTCTCGGTCACCGCTTCAGAGATTTACGACCTGACCGGTCGGCCCGTGCCGGCGCCGCTCCACGATTACCTCGACTTCGTTCGCGGCTATCGCGCGCCCAACGGCTCTCCCCAGACGATTGGTAAAGACGTCGGCTCCCTGGCGAATGCGATCACCGCCCGGGTCTACGAGGAGTCCAGCATCGTTGCCACCGCCTCACGCTGACGGGCCATCGGGTCCCTTCGGCCACTGGCACGGTCATTGGCCCAATTCGTCTGTGCAGCGACCGCATGACGGGAGCAGACCGAGTCGAGTACGGAAACAAGACAAAGTTGACCATAGCCTATCAGACATATTAACTTTATAATGATACTAGCTAATAGTGAATGCTCAGAGCTGCACCGACTCCGAACAGAGACCTGAACCAGCTACACCAAGGAGGCTGCAAGGTGGACACAGACGAGACTCGTAGAACCTTCGAGTCATACCGCAGGAGTGAGGCAGGGCCTGTCGAGAACGCCCTGATTGACGAGTTCTCCGACGGGGTGATGGATCGAGGGGAGTTTCTTCGCCGGGCGGCGATGTTCGGGTTCTCGGCAACGACCATAGGCGTTGTCCTTCGTAGCCTCGGGCACGCCCCGCTCAGGTTCGGCGCCTCCAGGTCGAGCTCCGGGGGAGGCCGCATCCTCGTCGGCATCACGCCCGCCCCGATAGGTACCCTCGAACCGTCTGTGACAAGCGACGCAGGCGGAGTCTGGGCGGAGGGCATCGTGGGCGAGTTCCTCACCCGCACCCAGGTGGGCCTCCAGCTCCTGCCCGACCTGGCGACGAGCTGGAAGCCCAACAAGGACGGGAGCGTCTGGACCTTTGCGCTCAGAAAGGGCGTGAAGTTCCAAACCGGACAGACGATGACAGCCGACGACGTAGTTGTCACCTACCAGACCCTTACGAACCCGAAGGGCGACTCGGGGGCGCTCTCCTCCTTCGACGGAGTCCTCGTGCCAGATGGGATAGAAAAGGTTGACGACTATACGGTGGCATTCCACCTCGAGTCACCGAATGGGAGCTTCCCGTATCTCACCTGCGAGGCGACCCAAGAGGCGATCATCCTCCCCGCGAACTACAAGACGGGGACATTCACGACGACGGCCCAGGCGACGGGGGCTTTCATGATCACCTCCTACAACGCCGACGTCGGCATGACCTGCGAGCGCTTCGACGGTTGGTGGGGCGGCACGGCGCCCCTCGACGGGGTCGACGTCACCTTCTACGCCGACCAGGCGCCCGCCAACTCTGCCCTCCTGGCAGGTGATATCGACCTCCTCGGCGAGATCTCTTACTCAGGTAGCACCGCTCTCTTCCACAACACGGGCCTCAACATCATCTCGGCGCGCTCGGCCGCCCACCGCGAAGTGGGGTTGAGGGTCGACCTGTCGAACCCGCTCCACGACTACCGCGTGCGGGAGGCGATAGCCCTTACCCTCGACCGGACGGCCATGGTGAAGGCGTTCTTCGGGACGACGGCCGAGGTTGGCAACGACTCCCCCTTCGCTCCCGTCTACCCCTCGACGGTCAAGGTGGCCCAGCGGCACAAGGACATCTCGAAGGCAAAGGCGCTCATGAAGGCGGCGGGCCACGAAGATGGCTTCTCCATCACGCTCACGGCTGTTAACGAATACGAGATCCCTGAGCTCGCTCAGGTCATCCAGTCTTCGGTCCGCGATATCGGCATCAAGATGGATCTTAAGGTCGAGGCCTCAACCGTGTACTACGGCGGCAGCTACACGGGCCCACCGGACGGGTATGGCTCGACGCCGTGGCTCAATGCGCCGATGACCGCTACTGGCTATGGAGGACGGGCGACGCCGAACGTGTACATAACCTCTGCGTTCGTCACAAAGGGCGCCTGGAACGCCTCCCGTTACTCGAACAAGGACTTCGACTCCTACGCGAAGTCCTACTTCGCCGCCGTGACGCTAACGGATCAGCGCAAGTACGCCAAGCTCATGGAGCTTCTCCTCCTCCACGACACACCGGTCATCATCCCCTACTTCTTCGACACCCTCCAGGCGGCTTCGAAGAAGGTGAAGGGCTACGAGGGCAACTCCGACGGCCGCATCTACCTCTCCCGTACGTCGCTCACCTGACCGCTCCGTGCCCGCACGGCCCAGCCGTGCGGGCACGTCCCAACTGCCAGGCGGCACCGGACCGGCGGTGGTAAGCGCTAAGGGTGGCTGCCTTCGACCAGCACCTCGAAATGCTCGACGGCTCTTTCTATCTCGAACCCGGTCCTGCGGAGGTGGTGGCCTGGTGGGCAGAGCTCCCGGACCTGCTCCACGAAGGACCCGAGCTGGCCGGCGAGGACGACCTCCTGGTACCAGAGGTTCTGGCTCGCCAGCGCAGCCGTCGCAGCCAGGCAGCAGCTGAGCGCTCGCCCAGCGCGGCACTCCTTCTCGTAGGCGTGCGGCGTCGGCAAGAGCACGTCCGTCTGCACGCTGTAGGTGTCCTCGCTCAACAGGAATGTCGGCGTGGCGGCTTCCCTCGCCTCGCGTGCAAAGTAAGCATGTGTTCCCGTCAGCGCGTAGAAGGACGGGTCGTCCTCGAAAGCGAGGTTGTCCCGCCCGAGCTTGCCGAGATGACGCCCTGTGAGAGTCGCTATGTCGGCCCAGGTTCGTGCTACTGCGTCGATCGCCGGGACGATGCTTGCGTTGTGGAAACCACCCGTCGGAAGGACCTTCTCGATTCCTTCCTCGCCGTCTGACCAGATGCAGACGGGATTGTCGGTGTTGGAGACGAGCGAGCGTTCGGCGGCGTCGGCGAGCAAGCGGACGACGCGGTAGGCCTCTCCGAGGATCCTCGGGATGATCCGCCAGCTAACGGGCGGTTGCATGCCGCGCTTGGCTATAGGCGGCAGCTCCCTGAGGAGCTCTTGCAGCACGAGGAGCGCAGCTTGCTCGTCTGGGCTTGCCCAGACGCTCGTGAGCGCGGAGTCGTACGCCGTCAGCGGCCCGTTGCCAGCAGCGATGACCAGGGCAAAGACCATGCGGACGAGGTCGAGACGGTTCTTCGCACGTAGTGCCGTGTCAGCACCGAGGGCGGCGGCACAAGGGGATCCGTTCGTCAGAGCGTTGGCGTCCTTCGATCCACGTCGCTCGCCAAGGAGGCCGGCGAAGAGCTCCAAGAGGGTATTGACCTCTCCCGAGGAGAGCTGGCCCAGCCGGCGCACCCGTGGCAGCTGGGCGGCGGACAGCAGGTCGCACACCTCTCGCACCAACTCCGGAGTCACTCCGGACTGACCGTCCACGAAATTTGCCAGCCGGGCGAAGGCGATACCCCTCACCACGCGCGCTGGGTAGTCGTCGCCGATCCCGATTCCCTCGTGATGGCCGCGCCAACGAGCCTGGGCCTCCCGTTTGGCCGGCGTGAGCAGGGTGCCCGCCATGTCGCCGAAACCCGTCGTGACGCCGTAGATGAGAGTCTCCGGATGTTCGTCGAGATATCTCACAAAGGCAGCGCGCCCACGAGCCACCCTGTCCCAGGCTGGCTCCGAGAGAGATACGGCCTCGCCTTCCCAGGCCACTCTCGCGAAGTTCTCCAATGTGAAGTCGTCCCTCGACTCGACAATTACCTGCACGTAACCTCCTTCCGCGCTGCGGAGCTCTCATAGATGCCGAGCTCCGGAACCTGGCCGAACATCCAGTCGCCGTTACAGGCCCACCGTCTCCAACAGCCTGTGCAGGCGCTCACAGGTGAGGGGAATGTGATCCACCTCCAAATGAAGGTCCTGTAAAGCGTCTTCGAGAGCGTTGACGACGGCTGCGGGCGGTGCGACCGTGCCAGCCTCTCCGAGCCCACGCAAGCCCAGCGGGTTGAGCGCGCTCGGCGACTCGGCAGCTTTCACCAGTCGAATATGCGGAAACATGCCCGCCGTTGGGAGCAAGTAATCGGCGAGATTGGTCGAGGTCGGCTGACCACTCGCATCGAAGGTCAGCTCCTCGCACAGGACACCACCCAACCCTTGGGCGATCGCGCCGTACATCTGGCCGTCGACGACGAACTGGTCGAGGATCGGTCCGTGATCGTAGGCGGCGACGTAGTCGACAAGATGGATCTGTCGAAGCTCGACGTCCACCTCGATCACGGCGACGTGCACCCCACAGCCCCAGGTTATGGTCGGTGGCCGGAAAACCCCGGTTGCGCTCAGCGCATCCTCACGACCAGCGGCGCGCGCAACCCGCACCAGGTCACGGAGCTTCTCCGGGCTGAGCGTCTCGGCCACAGACCCGTTGGCTCTCCTGGAACGCCCGGGGTGCCCGCCGTTCATGGCCGCTGTGGCGTCAAGATCTTCCAACTGACGCCGGAGCGAGCCCGCAGCGATCGCTGCTGCGTTGCCGGCAGCCACCGCGCTGCGACTGGCCATCGTTCCCCAACCATCTTCGAGGGCGTCGGTGTCCGGCGGGACGAGGATGCAGTCGGTGGCACTGATGCCGAGGGCGTCTCCCACGAGTCTCGCGAACGTCGTCGCGTGCGACTGCCCCTGGCAGGTGGCCCCCGTCGCGAGGAGGATCTTGCCGTCGTCTCTTACCTCGACCCTGGCAGTCTCGTAGGGTCCCATGCCGCTCGAAGCCACGTAGCAGGCGACACCCCTGCCGACGCGGCGGCTGCCGCTCCCGGAGGCAGGCTTCGTGCCTGCCTCCGCCATCGCGGCCCTCAGGCATGCCCGTGTGTCGAACCCGTCGTAGACGAGCGGAGTTCCGTCACGGTAGAGAAGGCCGGTGTCGTAGGGCATGTCGCCTGACCCGAGGAGGTTGCGCTCCCTCAGCGTCAGGGGATCGATGCCGAGCCGGCGGGCGAGGCGGTCGATCGCGCATTCCCGTGCGAGGTGGGCCTCCGGCCGTCCAGAGCCACGGTAAGGCGCAGCCGGCGGCTTGTTGGTGAGCACCGAGGTCGCCGATATGTCG
>JASHRK010000038.1 GCA_030037405.1 Acidimicrobiales bacterium
ACGCCGTGACGACCGAGATGCCGAGCCTCCTCGCCGCCTCCAGGTACTCGGCCGCCCGGTACGTGCCGGTCGGGAGGATGAGGACGGCTGTGGGCACGGTGACATGATGCCGGGTCTAGCCTTGAGGCATGTCAGGTGATGGAGCCCTCCGGATCACCGAGGCCGCGAGGGAGATGGTGCTCGGTATCCGGGCGGGCGAGGAGAACGCCGAGTCGCTCGCTCTTTGGCTCGAGATCAGCGGGGCTGCTCGGGGCGCGTACACCTACGACATGTGGTTCCAGCAGGCCCTCGACGCCAGTCCCGACGACTCGGTGACAAGCGACGGAGGGCTGACCGTCGTCGTCGCCGCCAGCAGCGTCGACCGGATGGCGGGAGCGACGCTGGACGTGGGTGAGACTGCCGGCGAGCCGGGTCTCGTGATGCTCAACCCCAACGGCCCGGCGCCGGAACGGCCGGCCGTCCAGGGTGCGCTCGAGGACCTGCCCGGCACCGACCTCTCGGGCCCGGTCCCGCAGCGGATCATCGACGTGCTCGACCAGGAGGTCAACCCGCAGATCGCGATGCACGGCGGTTGGGCGGACCTCGTCGCCTTCGACGACGGGACGGCCTACGTGCGCATGCTCGGAGGCTGCCAGGGATGCGGGCTCGCCTCCCTCACGCTCACCCAGGGCATCTCGGTCGCCATCCAGGATGCGGTGCCCGAGGTGACCGCCGTCGTCGACGTCACCGACCACGCCTCCGGGACGAACCCCTACTACGAGCCGGCGAAGAAGTGACTGAGTAGAGCTCGGCGAGCAGTTCCGGTCTCCTTACCAGCTCGAACTACCGTTGCACCATGTTGCGGTTCCTCACGGCCGGCGAGTCCCACGGGCGAGGTCTCGTCGTCATCGTCGAGGGCCTCCCCGCCGGCCTTGCCATCACCGAGGAGGAGGTCCAGGGCGAGCTCGCCCGGCGTCGCCTCGGGTATGGGCGCGGGCCGCGCATGCGTTTCGAGAAGGACGAGATCTCGCTTCTCGGGGGGGTGAGGCATGGCCGGACGCTCGGCTCTCCCGTGGCGATCGAGATCGCCAACACCGAGTGGCCCAAGTGGACCGAGGAGATGTCGCCGGCACCGGGCGCGCCCGCCAAACCGCTCACGGCGCCCCGTCCCGGGCACGCCGACCTTTCGGGGATGCAGAAGTACGGTCTCTCGGATGCTCGCGACGTCCTGGAGCGTGCCTCCGCCCGTGAGACGGCGGCGCGGACGGCGGCGGGTTGCCTCGCGAAGGCCCTCCTCGCGCAGCTTGGCATCAGCGTCCTCAGCCACGTGGTGGCGCTCGGCGCCGCCAGGCTCGCCTCGCCCGTCCGGCCCCTTCCCGAGGATCTCGACCGGATCGACGACTCGCCCGTTCGCTGCGCCGACCCCGAGACCGAGCAAGCGATGATCGCCGAGGTGAAGGCGGCGGCGAAGGTGGGCGACTCGCTCGGGGGGATGGTCGAGGTGCTCGCCCGGGGCGTGCCCGTCGGCCTCGGCAGCCACGTCCACTGGGATCGCAAGCTCGACGGGCTGCTCGCCCAGGCGGTGATGTCGATCCAGGCCGTGAAGGCGGTCGAGATCGGCGACGGCGTGCCGATCTCGGCTCTGCGCGGCTCGGAGGCTCACGACGCCATCTACTGGGACGCCGAGCGGCACGAGTACTTCCGCCGGACCGACCGTGCGGGCGGGATAGAAGGCGGTATCTCGACGGGCGGGCTTCTCTGGCTGCGTGCCGCCATGAAGCCGCTGGCGACGCTCAACCGTCCCGTGCTCGCCACCGTCGACACGCGCTCGAAGGAGGCGACGGTCTCCTTCAAGGAGCGGACCGACGTGACGGCGGTGCCGGCGATGGGAGTGGTCGCAGAGACGATGGTCTCTCTCGTCCTTGCGGGCGAGGCACTGCGAAAGTTCGGGGGAGACTCGGTGGCAGAGCTCGTCCGCAACCGGGACGGCTACGTGAAGGCGCTCGAAGAGTCCTGAGATGGCGGACCACGTGCTCGTGATCGGGATGATGGGCTCGGGCAAGACCACGGTCGGGCGGGCGGCCGCCCGGCTCTTGTCCCGACCCTTCCACGACAGCGACGAGGAGGTGCTGGCGAGGACCGGCATGACCGTGCCGGAGATATTCGCCAGGCGGGGAGAGGCTGCGTTTCGGGCCGAGGAGCGCGCCGTGCTGGCAGCGGCTCTCGCCTCCCCCGTGCCGTCGGTCATCGCTGTTGCCGGCGGTGCCGTGTTCGACCCCGATTCGCGCCGGCGGATACGACGTGGCGGGGTCGTCGTGTGGCTGCGGGCGCAGCCTCACGTGCTCGCCGCCCGGGTGGGACCGGGAACGGGCCGGCCTCTCTTGGAGCACGATCCCACCGGGGCGATCCGGCGGCTCGACGCCGCTCGCAGGCCCGTCTACCGCGCCCTCGCCGACGCCACCGTCGATTCCGACTGCGAGCGACCGGAGATGGTGGCCGAGCGGGTCGCCCACGCGGCGCGGGCGGTCCTCGACGGGGGGCTCCGGGTGGGCCGCCCGGGCAGCCCGGTCCTCGACGGGGGCTCGGCGTGAGCCGCTCGGCTCTCGACGGGAGCTCGGCGTGAGCGGACCGGTCACGTCTTGCCGTGTGGTTCGAGTCGATCTCGGGCCGCGCGGCTACGACGTCGTCATCGGGCGGGGAGCGCGCCGCCAGCTCCCTTCCTTCGTCCCCGCCGGCGCCCGCCGGGCCGCCGTCGTGACGCAGGCGGGCATCGGCGCCGGCGTCGACCCGGGCATCGACCACGAGGTCATCGAGATCCCCTCTGGGGAGGCGGCGAAGTGCATGGGGACGGTAGAGGAGATCGGGCGGCGTCTTGCCGAGATGAGGCTGTCGCGCTCCGACGTCGTGGTCGCAGTCGGAGGCGGGCTCGTGACCGACGTCGCAGGGTTCGCCGCTTCGATCTGGCACCGCGGGACTCCTGTCATCCACGTCGCCACGACCCTCCTCGGCCAGGTCGATGCCGCCATCGGCGGCAAGACTGGCGTCAATCTCCCCGAGGGCAAGAACCTGCTCGGGACGTTCTGGCAGCCGCTTGCGGTGATCTGCGACACCGAGACGCTCGACTCGCTCCCGCCCGAGGAGTGGCGGTCTGGGTGGGGCGAGATGGCGAAGTACGCCTTCATCGGCGTCCCATCGCTCGTCGAGCTGCCCCTTGAGGCTCAGGTCGAGGCGTGCGTCGCCCTCAAGGCCCGCGTGGTCTGCGACGACGAGCGGGAGTCGTCGGGGGCGCGGATGATCCTGAATTACGGGCACACGCTGGCGCACGCCCTCGAGGCGGCCGGCGTGGGTGGCCCGGGCACGGCCGGCTCCGCAGGCGGGGGCGCCGGCGTCAGGTTGCGCCACGGCGAGGCCGTCGCAGTCGGTCTCGTCTTCGCCGCTCGCCTGGCCCGTGCCCTCGGCCGAATCGGAGACGATCGGGTCGCCGAGCACGAAGAGGTCGTGGCGAGCTACCAGCTGCCCCGGACGATCCCTCGCGGCACCGACCTCGCCCAGCTGGTCGAGCTGATGGCTCGGGACAAGAAGGCTCACGGCGAGCTGACCTTCGTGCTCGACGGGCCGGATGGCGTCGAGCCCGTTGCCGGCGTGCCGCCCCCGCTCGTGAAGGAGGTCCTCACCACGCTCGAGGACCGCGGATCGGAGCTCCCGTGAGCGATGCGACCGCAGGCCCGCTTGTGCTCCTCCTCTCGGGACCCAACCTGCAGCTCTTCGGAGAACGCGACCCTGCCATCTACGGCAGAGAAACGCTCCCCGAGCGCGTCGAGCGCGCCTCTCGGGCAGCCAGCGGGCTCGGGTGGACGCTCGAGCACCTCCAGTCCGATGCCGAGGCAGAGCTGGTGGCAGCGGTCCATCAAGCCCGCGGCCGGGCCCTGGCGATCGTCGTGAACGCCGGCGCTCTCAGCCACTACGGCTGGTCGCTTCACGACGCACTTGCCGGCTTCGGCGGCATCGTTGTCGAGCTGCACGTTTCGAACCCGCAGGCGCGGGAGGCGTGGCGCGCACGCTCTGTGATCTCCCCAGTGTCCGATGGCGTCGTCGCCGGTTTCGGGAGCCTCGGCTACGAGCTCGCCGTCGAGGCGGCCATCCGCCTCGCGCAGGCGCGCTGAGCCCTCCCGGCGCACCGCCAACTGGGCCGGGCGGCGATCGGCACGGCCCCCGCGCTGAGCTGTCGCAACGCTCGCGTATCCTTCCCGTCATGAGCCCGGTAGTGGATCGGTCCGATCTCCCAGCGATGGAGACCACCTCTCGCCTCAAGCGCCTTCGTGAGCATCTCGGGGAAGCCGAGTGCGAGGCCCTCCTCGTCACCTCCCTTGTCAACGTCCGGTACCTCACGGGCTTCAGCGGCTCGGCTGCCATGCTGCTCGTGACCGAGCACGACACCCTGTTCGTCTCGGACGGCCGTTACCGGGACCAGGCGCGAGCGCAGCTCGAGGCGGCGGGGGTCGAGGCCGACATCGAGATCGGCCGGCCGGCCGAACAGATCGAGGCCGTGGATCGCCGCCTCTCCGGGATCCGCCGTCTCGGCCTCGAGGCAGGCGACGTGAGCTGGGCGTCCAAGCGGCACTTGGCGGCTGCTCTCGGGGCCTTCGCCTCCTCGAAAGGCTCTCTCATCGCCACCGAGGGCCTGGTCGAGCGGCTCCGCAGAACCAAAGACGAGGGCGAGCTGGCGCGGATCGAGCTTGCCGCCTCCATCGCGGACGTGGCGATAGCTCAGGTCAAAGAGAAGCTACTGGAGGCGCCGTCAGAGGTCGAGTTCGCCCTCGATCTCGACTTCGAGATGAGAAGGCGTGGCGCCGACGGCGTCTCCTTCGAGACGATCGTGGGCAGCGGTCCCAACGGAGCCATGCCGCACGCCAGGCCCAGCCAACGCCAGATCGAACCCGGAGAGCTCGTCGTCCTCGACTTCGGCGCTCTCGTCGACGGCTACCACTCCGACATGACGAGGATGTTCTGCGTAGGTGAGGTCGCCTCCGATCGCATGACGGAGATGCTCGACGCTGTGCTTGCGGCGCAACGAGCCGGTGTGCGCCTCGTACGCGCAGGCGCCGCCTGCGTCGAGGTCGACGCGGCGTGCCGCCAGTCGCTCGAGGAGGCGGATCTCGCCGAGCTGTTCACGCACGGCACCGGGCATGGCGTCGGTCTCGAGATCCACGAGGCGCCCTCGCTTGGCAAGACCTCGACCGACGTTCTCGAGGAGGGAGACGTCGTCACGGTCGAACCCGGCGTCTACGTGCCCGACCTGGGCGGCGTCCGTATCGAGGACACGCTCGCCGTCACCGCCACCGGTTCGCGGCCGCTCACGAAGTCGACGAAGGACACGACGATCTGATGCCACTTTCCACGAACGACCTTCGCAACGGGATGACCCTCGACTTGCCGGATGGGCTCTTCGCCGTGGTCGAGTTCCAGCACGTGAAGCCGGGCAAGGGCGGGGCCTTCGTGCGCACGAAGCTCCGGAACGCTCGGACGAGAGCGGTGATAGAGCGGACGTTTCGTGCCGACGAGAAGGTGGAGCAGGCCGTAATCGAGAAACGTGAGATGCAGTACCTCTACAGGGACGGGGAGCAGTACGTCTTCATGGACTCGACGAGCTACGAGCAGCTGCAGGTCGACTCGGGAACGCTCGGAGAGGCGGCCTCGTACCTGAAAGAGGGCGATTCGGCGATCCTGCAGATGTACTCGGGCGAGATCGTCGACGTCGACCTTCCTGCCGCCGTCGAGCTCACGATCGCAGAGACTGAGCCGGGCATCCAAGGTGACCGGGTGTCGGGTGCTCGTAAGCCCGCGACCCTCGAGACGGGGCGGATCGTGCAAGTCCCGCTCTTCGTCAACCCGGGTGACCGCATCAAGGTGGACACCCGGACTGGTGAGTACATCACCAGGGCGTAACGACGGGGAGGGGGGCGAGCGGCGGCACTCTCGTGAGCGCGCCCTCGCGATCCTCTACGAGGCAGAGTGCAAGGGCCTCACCTTCGACGAGTTGCTGGCGGAGCTCCCGGCCGAGCCGGCGCCGTACGCCCTCCGCCTCGTCGCGGGCGTCGAGCGGGAGCTGGGACGCATCGACGACCTCCTCGACAGCCACGCCGAGAGGTGGCACCTCGAACGGATGCCGGCGATAGACCGGTGCCTCTTGAGAATCGGTTGCTACGAGTTGCTCTCGGAACCCGAGGTGCCCACTGCCGTAGTGCTCGACGAGGCCGTCGAGCTGGCCAAGGAGTACTCGACAGAGGAGTCGGGCCGCTACGTGAACGGGGTGCTCGCGACGATCGCCAAGGTCGTGAGGTGATGGCCTCGCCTGAGGCTTACCGCTCGAGCGGAGTCGACTACTCCGTGCTCGACGCAGCCAAACGCCGCTCTCTCGCGGCCGTCATGTCCTCTCTCCACCTGCCCGAGGCGCGAGGGAACGGGGGAGGCGGCGGGACCGGGGGGGATCATGGCGCCCACGGCGCCCGCCACGCTCGCGTGCTCGAGTGCTCCGTCGGGGAGTCGGCCCAGCTCGTCGAGGTCGGCGGGATGACTCTTGCGACCGTCCTCGAGTGCCTCGGGACGAAGTCGACGATCTGCTCGGAGGTCGAGGCCCTCGGGCTGGACCGCTGGGCGCACATAGGAGCGGACGTCGTTGCGGCGATTGTCAACGACCTGTGCGCCGTGGGAGCGCTCCCGCTCACCCTGAGCGCCTACGTCGCGACGGGAGACGCCGACTGGTACGAGGGCTCGCGGCACGCCTCCCTCGTCGCCGGCTGGCTCGCCGCCTGCGAGGCATCCGGGGCGGCATGGGTGGGTGGCGAGTCGCCGACGCTGCCGGGCATCGTCGGTCCGGGGTCCGTCGACCTGGCGGGGTCCGCGCTGGGCATCGTCACCGGGCGACCGTGGATGGCCGACCGCCTCGAAGAGGGGGACGAGATCGTGCTCGTCAGCTCGAGCGGGCTGCACGCCAACGGAGCCTCACTCGCACGCGCCGTCGCCGCCAGCCTGCCCGAGGGGTGGGCGACGCCGCTCCCGAGCGGCGTCCTCCTCGGCGAGGCCGTCCTCGAGCCGACCGTTCTCTACGTGAGGCTCGTGGAGGCGCTCGTGTCCGACGACTCCGCCGACTCCGTCGGCGCCGGCACCGGCACCGGCGTCGGCGGGGTGCACTATGCGAGCCACATCACCGGGCACGGCTTGCGCAAGCTCATGCGGGCCGAGCGGGAGCTCACCTACCGTATCCGGGCTCTCCCGCCCGTGCCGGAGGTCCTCTCGTTTCTTGCCGGGAAGGCGGGCCTCGACAGCGCGGACGCATACGCGACCTTCAACATGGGGGCGGGGTTCGCTCTCTTCGTCCCCGCCGGGCACGGTGAACCCACCGTCTCTCG
>JASHRK010000039.1 GCA_030037405.1 Acidimicrobiales bacterium
TCGGTGTCGGAAAGCTCGTACATGGTCATGTCGACGCTCCGGCGAGCAGAGGTGACGAGCCGGTAGATCTCAGACATCCCGTCTCTCGGCTCCACGAGCAGCGAGTACGTGGGCAGTCCTGAGCGCGGCTTCGTAGCAAGGGCGGCTGCGGCTGCCGAGGTGGCGAGACAGCCGCCGGCCAGAGCGACAAGAGAGACGGCGAGACCGGCACACCGGTGGCTGATGCTCGTCACGGTCATAACGGGATCATCGCGTGAGGGTGCGCGTTGTGGCGCGGGCGGCTCGGGCGGCTGAGCTCTGGAGCTAATAGCCCTCGGTGCCGACCTGCCCGTGCTCGCGTCCTCCTGCCCACGGCCGGTCCCTGCGCAAAGGCACGGGCGTCGACCACCACCTCCCCGAGAGACGCCAGACGTACTCGGGCGCCCCCCGCTCCCGCCCGGGCCCGGCGATCGACGGGAGCGTCGTCGGCCAGGCCTCTTCGACGGCAAGGGCGATGGCGGCGGCGACGTCAGGAGGCGCCTCGAGGGCGCCGGCGGCCACAGGTTGCACGGGTCCGAGGCGATCGAGGCTCACAGAGACCCGTTCACGGCGACCCGGTGGCCCGCTCGCTCACAGCGGGATGTTCCCGTGCTTTCGCCTCGGCAGCTCCTCACGTTTCGACGCCAGCAGGTCGAGGGTGCGCGCAAGCACCTTCCTCGTGTCGGCCGGGTCGATCACGTCGTCCACGTAGCCCCGCTCGGCCGCCACGTACGGGTTGGCGTATCGCTCGGTGTACTCCTCCACCAGCTCTGCTCGCCTCGACGTCGGGTCAGGAGAGTCGGCAAGCTCCCGCCGGTAGACGATCTCGACAGCACCCTGGGGGCCCATGACGGCGAGCTCGGCCGACGGCCAGGCGAAGGCGAAGTCGGTCCCTATCGACTTCGAGTCCATGACGACATAGGCGCCGCCGTAGGCCTTGCGGGTGATGATCTGGATCCTCGGCACGGTCGCTTCGCAGTATGCATAGAGAAGCTTGGCCCCGTGACGGATGATCCCGCCGTACTCCTGGTCGGTCCCCGGCATGAAGCCGGGCACGTCGACGAAGGTCACGAGCGGGATGTTGAAGGCGTCGCAGGTCCGGACGAAACGTGCCGCCTTCTCGGACGAGTCGATGTCGAGGACGCCGGCGAGCACGGCCGGCTGGTTGCCGACGATGCCTATGACCCTTCCCGCCAGGCGGGCGAAGCCGCACGTGATGCTTCCGGCCCAGAGCGGGAAGTACTCGAAGTACTCCCCTTCGTCCACGACGGCCGCGATGACCTTGCGCATGTCGTAAGGCTGGTTGGGGCTCGGCGGCACTATGTCGCGCAGCTCCGGGCGCTCGGCCTCGGCGTCGGCCGGCCGCTCCGACATCGGCGGCATCTCGAGGTTGTTGGACGGAAGGTAAGAGAGCAGGTACCGCACGTCGTCGAGGCACGACTTCTCGTCGGCAGCGACGAAGGACGCCACGCCCGAGCGGGTGGCGTGGCTCATGGCGCCGCCCAGCTGCTCGAGGGTGACGTCCTCGCCCGTCACGGTCTTCACCACGTCCGGGCCGGTGATGAACATGTGGCTCGTCTCGTGGACCATGAAGATGAAGTCGGTCATGGCCGGGGAGTAGACAGCCCCTCCGGCGCAGGGACCGAGGATCACAGAGATCTGGGGAACGACCCCGGAGGCAAGGACGTTGCGAAAGAAGATGCCGCCGTACCCGTTGAGGGAGACGACTCCCTCCTGGATCCGAGCGCCCCCGGAGTCCCCGAGACCGATCACGGGGACGCCGACGTCCACGGCGAGCTCCTGGAGCTTTTGGATCTTCTCCGCATGCGCCTCCCCGAGGGCGCCGCCGAACACCGTGAAGTCCTGGCTGAACACGCAGACGCGACGGCCGTCGATGGTGCCGAACCCCGTGATCACCCCGTCGGTGTACGGGCGCGACCGCTCGATGCCCATTCCGCTGAAACGGTGCCTGACGAGCAGATCGATCTCCTGGAACGAGCCGGCGTCGAGGAGGTGCTCGATCCGTTCTCGTGCGAGCATCTTGCCCTTGGCACGTTGCGACTGAACGGCTCGCTCGACGCCCGGGTTGAGGGCGTCCTTCTTGCGCTCGGCGAGTCTCGCGACCCGGGCCGTCATCGAGTGGTCGACCGGTCCAGCCGGCTCTCGAGGAGGAGGCGGTGACGGAGCTTCGGAATCGGGCGGTGCTGGGGCGGCCGCCGTCTCTTCTTGCATGGCCCGAAGGCTACCTGCTGGCCTCTTGGACGAGCTCTATGAGCGTTCCGAAGCTGGACCTCGGGTGCACGAAGGCGACCGTCGTGCCACGCGAACCCGGCCGTGGCACATCGTCGATGAGCGTGGCTCCGGCATCTCTCATGGACTCGATGGCGGCGGCGCAATCGTTCACCCTGTAGCCGACGTGGTGGATGCCCTCGCCCCGGCGCGCGAGGTACCTCGCCACCGGCGAGTCTTCGCCCGTCGGGGTGAGCAACTGCACATACGAGTCGGCGACCCGCAGGAGCACCTCCTCTACCCCGTCGCCCTCGACCCTCTCCCGGTGGGCGACCGTGGCCCCGAGCGCCTGCTCGTACCAGCTGACGGCGGCGTCGAGGTCGCGCACGGCGATGGCGACATGGTCGATCTCCAGCAGCTCGAGCTCGCGGCGGTGAGTATCGCTCACTTGTCCGACCTCATGCCTCCAACCTCCTGAACGCTGTGATCCTGTCCTCTCCCACCTTCTCACGCAGCTCGTGGTCGGAGATCCCGAGGCCCTCGGACGGGGCGAGACAGAGCACCCCGATCTTGCCCTCGTGCCGGTTGCCGTGCACCTGGGCGGCCGCCTCCCCGACTCGCGACAACGGGTACAGGACCGAGAGGATCGGCTGGATCCTGCCGAGGGAGATGAGCCGGTTCGCTTCGTATGCCTCCCGGTAGTTGGCGAAGTGGGAGGACTTGATCTGCTTCAGCTTCATCCAGAGGTGCCGGTTGTCGTACTCGATCATGTACCCGGACGTCGCGGCGCACGTCACGATGATCCCTCCCCGCTTGGCGACGAAGACCGACGCTCCCATCGTCTGACGGCCCGGGTGCTCGAAGACGATGTCGGGGTCCTCGCCGACGAGCGCCCGGATGTCCCTCCCCAGCCTGCGCCACTCGGTCTCGTCCTGGGTGTTGTCGTCCGACCAGAAACGGTACGCCTTCTCGCTCCGGTCGATCACCGCCCCGCAGCCGAGCGCCTGCAACAGCTTGACCTTCGACGCCGAGCTCACGACACCGACCGGGATCCCACCGCCGTTCACCACGTACTGCACGGCGTAACCTCCGAGCCCACCGGTGGCGCCCCAGACGAGGACGACGTCGCCCTGTTTCATCCCGGCTCCGTTTCTCGAGACGAGCATGCGGTACGCCGTCGAGTTGCAAAGGGCGTTGCAGGCGGCCTCCTCCCACGTCAGATGTGCCGGCTTTGGGAGCAGCTGGTTCGCCTTCACGACCGCAAGGTCTGCCAGCCCTCCGAAGTTCGTCTCGAAGCCCCAGATGCGCTGGTTCGCCGCCAGCATCGAGTCGTCGTGGGCGGTCGGGTCCTGGTCGTCGACGTAGTTGCAGTGGACGACGACGCGATCGCCCGGCTTCCAGTTGCGAACCGCAGAGCCTGACCGGAGCACCACACCGGAGGCGTCAGACCCGACGACGTGATACGCAAGGTCGTGGCGAGCTCCCCAGACGCTCTCCCGGCCGAGCCGGGCGAGGAAGCCGAATGTCGGTACCGGTTCGAAGATCGAGGTCCAGACGGTGTTGAAGTTGATGGCGGACGCCATGACGGCGATGTAGCACTCGTCGGGGGCGAGCTCGGGGACGGGGACCTCCCTCACGTGCAACGAGCGGCGGGGGTCCTTCTCCGCCGACTCGAGGCCGGCGAACATCTCCGCCTCCTCCTTCAGCACGACCGCCGCCCTGTAGGAGGCGGGGAGTGTGATGGAGGCGAGCTCGTCGCCGGAGGCGCCGGCGAGAACGGCGTCACGGATCGAGTCCATGAGGAAGGCTAGCGCGGCAGCATCTGCTGGCAGAAAGCCGTCGGCCGGCGCCACGCCTCTCAGCTGGAGCCGAGGTAGACGACGTTGCCCGAGCTGTAGAGGGCACATGCCCTGGTCGTCGGGCAGCTGAGCGCTCGCACGGCGGTGCCTTTCGAGGCGACGCGCACGGGCCCCGACCACCTCGATCCGTCGAAGCGGTCGACCTCGCCGTCCGAGTCCCCTGCGAGGCACAACTTGTCCGATGCGCAGGCGAGGGAGGTCACGGCCGTGGTGTGCGCCGGGAAGGAGGTAGCCCGACCCCAGGAGGAGCCGTTCCAGAGGAGGTACCCACCCCCTGGCGCAGCCGCCACGCAGAGGCGGGAGCTCGCACAGGCGACGGTGGGCTCGAGCTTCTGTGTCCCCACCTCCCAGAACGAGCCGTTGAAGACGGCGAAGGTCCCGGCCGAGTCCGTAGCCATGCAAAAGCGCGACGACGTGCACGAGAGGCCGTAGCTGCCTCCATCGGTGGCATAGGGCAGCTCGCTGCCGAGAGCTCGCACCGACGACCCGCGGAGCTCGTAGCTCTCGTTCTCGGCGTCGACCACGACACAGAACATGTTGCCGGCACACGAGACGCGGGTGAGAGGCCCGTCCGCGATCGCCCTCGGCGAGGCCCACTTACCGCCGTCGTCGACGACGACTCGGCCGGCGGCGTCGATGGCGAGGCACCACAGGCGGGCACGGCGGGCACAGGAGACCCCCACGAGCTCGTGGCCAGGATCGACGTTCCCGTCGTACACCCAGCTCGAGGTGGCGCTGGCCAACGAGTAGGCCTGGCCCTCCTCGTCCACCGCCACGCAGTGCGAAGCCGCCGAGCAAGACAACCCGGTGAATTGCGGCGCCAGAACGGCGGACATGGCGGCCGGCGGGTCTACGGCGGGCAGCACGCCAACGGCCCCGTCGCTCTCTTCGACGCAGGTGCCCCCGCCCGACGTCGAGCAGGCCGGCGTGGCCTCGCTCGGCCAGCTCGCCGGCTCCGACCAGGCGACGGCGTTCCAGACGACGTTGCCTACGACGCAGAGGCTCGGCGAGGAGCAGCTGACAGGGGCGGTGGCACCGCTGACCGTGACGATCCGCTCAGCCGAGCTCCATGTCCTGTCGGCATAGGTCTCGTAGGTGGACTTCGAGGGAGAGCCCTCCTCCTCCACCACCATGCAAAACGTCGCCGCCGTGCAGGACACGCTCTTGTCTCCCGCCGGGAGGTCGCTACCGGACTCGGTCCAGGTGCTGCCGTTGAAGATCTCGGCTCGCTCTCCCCCGACCGCCATGCAGAAGTCCTTCGACGAGCACGAGACGGCCGACTCGTCCGCGGTGATCCTGTGCAGGGCCCAGGAGACTCCGTTGTAGACATAGCCGCCGCCGGCTCCATTGACGGCTATGCAGCGCTTCGTCGCCACGCACGAGATGCCCGTGAGGTGCGCCGGAACGCCGCTCAGGGGTTGCCAGGAGGAACCGTCGATCTCTGAAGCGGCAGCTCCGCCCCCGACGGCCAGGCAGTACCCGGACGCCGCGCACGAGACGGCGGCCCAGCTGGTGCCCTCCGGGCCGGGCAACGCGGCCGGCCCGCTCCAGCTCGACCCGACGGCGGTCCAGGCTTCCCCGGCGGTGGTGACGGCAGCACAGAACCCTGCCGCCCTGCAGGACAACGCCGCCAGCTGCCCGTCGAGACCGTCGAGCTCCTGGGAGTCGACCACCGCAGCAGCCTCGAGGCTCGGGTCGACCTCGGCCCCGAAGTCTCTCCCGTCGACCAGCAG
>JASHRK010000040.1 GCA_030037405.1 Acidimicrobiales bacterium
TCGCAAGAACCGTCGTCCCGCCGTTCATGACCGGTTCCCTCGACCTCGTGCAGGTGGTGTCGACACGTTTCGTCTCGCTCGGGACGCAGGTCGTAGAGACACGCCAGCTCCTCCCTCTCGAACCCCCCGGAAACAGGCAGCAGGGAGACGGCGGAGCGGCCGGCGGTGCGGCCGGAGGCGACGGAAGTGCCGGCGCCTCCGCGGCCGCGGGGGAGGACGACCCGCTGGCAGGCGGCGGCTACTTCGAGTTCGAGCCGGCGCCCGAGGAGCTCCTCTCGCTTCTCGTGCCCCGCTACGCCGAGGCGGCCATCTACGGGGCGCTTCTCGAGGCGTCGGCCTCCGAGCACGTGGCGAGGCAACGTGCCATGTCCGCCGCCACCGAGAACGCCGACGAGCTCATAAAGACCTTGCGTCGCGTGATGAACCGTGCCCGGCAGGACTCCATCACGACAGAGATCATGGAGATCGTCGGCGGCGCCGAGGCGCTCCGCCAGAGCGCGGCGCACGAGGCGTTACCGATCCGGCAAGACGACAACGAGGAGCAGATCGCATGACCACCTTGGTGAACGAAGACGGAGCAGCCTCCGGGGTGCGTCGCAAGGACGGCCGTGTCGTCGCCATCGCCGGCACCGTCGTCGACGTCGAGTTCCCGCCGCACGCCCTGCCGGAGATCAACCACGCCATCGAGATCCCCCTCACCGCCGACGGGGTGGAGGTGATCGTCACCGCCGAAGTCGCCCAGCAGATCGGCGAGGGCAGGGTGCGGGCCATCTGCCTCAAGCCCACCGACGGCCTCGCCCGGGGGGCCGTCGTCCGCAACACGGGCAGGGGTATCGCCGTCCCCGTCGGAGACGCCGTGCTCGGTCACGTCTTCAACGTGACGGGGCAGCCCCTCGACGCCAGCGCCATCGGTGAGCCCGACGAGGTATGGGAGATCCACCGCGATCCCCCTCCTTTCGAGAGCCTCGAGCCCAAGCGCCAGATGTTCGAGACGGGCATCAAGGTCATCGACCTTCTCGAGCCCTACGTCCAGGGGGGCAAGATCGGGCTATTCGGGGGAGCCGGGGTGGGCAAGACGGTGCTCATCACAGAGATGATCCGCCGTGTCGCCCAGGAGCACGGTGGCGTCTCGGTCTTCGCCGGCGTCGGCGAGCGGACCCGCGAGGGCACCGACCTATGGCTCGAGATGCAGGAGTCGGGCGTGATCGACAAGACGGCCCTCGTCTACGGCCAGATGGACGAGCCGCCCGGCGTGCGCCTTCGCGTCGGGTTGGCAGCCCTCACGATGGCCGAGTACTTCCGCGACGTGAAGAACCAGGACGTCCTCTTGTTCATCGACAACATCTTCCGTTTCGTGCAGGCCGGCTCCGAGGTCTCGACCCTGCTCGGACGGATGCCCTCGGCGGTGGGGTACCAGCCGACGCTCGCCGACGAGATGGGTGAGCTGCAGGAGAGGATCACCTCCACCCGCGGCCACTCGATCACCTCCCTCCAGGCCGTCTACGTGCCTGCCGACGACTACACGGATCCTGCCCCTTTCACGACCTTCACCCATCTCGACGCCACGACAGAGCTCTCGCGCCAGATCTTCGCCCTCGGGATCTTCCCGGCGGTCGACCCTCTTGCCTCGACGAGCAACATCCTCGCACCCGAGGTGGTGGGCGACCGCCACTACCAGTGCGCCCGCGCCGTCCAGGCCGTCCTCCAGCGTTACAAGGAGTTGCAGGACATCATCGCCATCCTCGGCCTCGACGAGCTCTCCGAAGAGGATCGCGTGACGGTGAACCGTGCCCGGAAGATCCAGCGTTTCTTGTCCCAGCCGATGTACGTGGCGGAGGTGTTCACGTCGATCCCGGGCGTTACCGTGCCGATCGACGACACCGTGCGGTCCTTCGAGGCGCTCATCGGAGGCGAGCTCGACGACGTGCCGGAGCAGGCGTTCCTCAACGTCGGCGGCGTCGACGACGTCCGCAAGAAGGCGAAGGAGCTCGCCTAGTGCCCACGGCGGTGGAGCTCGTGACGCCCGATCGGGTCCTCTACTCAGGCGAGGCTGAGCTTGTGGTGCTGAGGGCCGAGGGGGGGGAGATCATGTTCCTCCCCGATCACGCCCCCTTCATCGCGGCGGTCGACATCTCGCTAGTGCGCATCGTCCCGGCGGGCGGGACGGGCGCGACGGGCGGGGACCCAGGCTCTGGTCTCGGCGCTGGCGCTGGTGCCGTCGCGGGCCCGGGCCCGGGCTCGGGCCCGGGGGAGTTCCGGGCTGCCGCCCACGGCGGTTTCGTGCGCGTCGCCGGGAACCGTGTCACCGTGCTCGCCTCCGTCGCCGAGCCGGCGGGCGAGATCGACGTCGCCCGCGCCAGGCGGGCCCTCGAGGCCGCCGAAGCCGCTATGGCGTCCGGGGAGGGCGGAGGGATGGCAGAGGGGAGGCGAGAGCCGGCGCTCGCGGGCGAGCCGGCGCTGGCGGGCGAGACGCCAGAGGCAGCCGATGCAGGCGAGCAGTCACCGGTCCTCCGGGCACTGCTCCACCCGGACGACCCCGAGGTGGCGTTCAGGCGGGCGCAGGTTCGCCTCGAGGCTGCCGAGGCTGCCGAGGCCGCCGAGGTGGGGCGGTCGGGCCAGACCGCGCCGTAGACGGGACGCCGCGAGGTGCCGGAAAGGCGCCGGCTCACCGTGGCCCTCGTCGTCACAGGCCGCGTTGCCACCGAGATAGACGGCCTGCGCCGCGCCCTCGGCGCTGCCGCCCTCAGGCGTGTGCCCCCGCACATCACCCTCGTCGCCCCTGTGAACGTGCGCGCCGAGGCGCTCGACGATGCGGTCGAGGTTGTGCGCCGGACAGGGCAACAATCTCAACCACTACGGCTGGCGCTCGGGCCCGCCGCCACCTTCTGGCCCGACGCCCCCGTCGTGTACCTCCAGATCGGAGGTGATCTCAATGCCCTCGGGGCGCTCCAGCAGCAGCTCTCGGCCTCCGAGCTCTGGCGGCCCCGCCGCCCCCGCGAGCGGCCTTTCGTCCCCCACGTCACCCTCGACCAGCGGATCGAGCCGGACCGGATCCCTCCCGCCCTCGAGGCCCTCTCCCGCTTCAGGGCACAGGTGACGATCGACCGGGTGACGATCCTCGAATGGCAGGAGGCGGACCGGCGCTGGCTGGCGATGTCGGACGTCAGGCTGGAGCGCCCCCGCGTCATCGGCCGGGGCGGGCTCGAGGTCGAGCTCTCGTCGACTGCTGTCCTCGAGCCTGCGGCGGCGGCATTCGAGAGCGCCGAGTGGGAACGGTGGGGTGAGGAGGTGTACGGCCCTTTCGCCACCCCCGACGAGCCCTACGCCATCACGGCCCGCATCGCCGGCGAGATCGTCGGCACCGCGACCGGCGCCCTGCGGGGGAGGCTCGTCCGCCTCGGCAGCCTGATCGTTGCTGCCCACTGGCGCTCGCACGGGGTGGGGACCCACCTCGTGAAGGCGGTGGAGCGCCTCGGGGTGGAACGGGGGGCCGAGGTCGTCCGGCTGGAGGCCCGCCTCGGCTCCCGGGCCGAGGTCTTCTACCGGGACCTCGGCTACGACGTCACGACACTGTTGCCTGCGTGGCGCCACGACAGGGACTTCATCGTGATGGAGCGGCGGCTGTAACGCTTGGAGGTCGGGCAGGCTATTACGAGTGTGAGCGCGGAACCGGACCGCCCCGAGCAAGCCGAGGACAGCGGGCGCCCCGCCGACGCCGAGCCAGCCGATGCCGAGCCTGCCGAGCGGCTGACGGACTCCGAGCTCCTCGGGCGCCTGACCGAGGACAAGGCGGCCTTCGAGCAGCTCTACCGCCGCCACTTCGCCATGGTCGCCCGCTTCCTCGCCCGCCGCTGCGCGACGCCGGAGGACGTGGCCGACGCGGCGTCGGCAACATGGCTCGCAGTCATGCTGTCCGGGTCGACCTACGACGAGCGTGCCGGGAGCGCCGTCAGCTGGCTCTGCTCGATCGCCGCCAACGAGGCGAAACGCCTCCATCGCGGCGCCGCCCGCCGCGGTGCCCTCGCCGAGCGTGTGCGGGGCAGCCGCCTTCTCGGGCCCGACGACGTCGAGCGTCTCTCGGAGATGATCGACGCCGAACGGGCAGCCTCGGAGCTGCGCCTCGTCCTCGGTGATGCCCCCCAGGGCGAGCAGGACCTGTTGAACGAGATGGTGGGCGGAGATCTCTCTCCGGCAGAAGCAGCCCGCACCCTCGGCATCTCCTCGGGGGCCGCCCGGGTGCGCCTGACGAGACTACGCGGGCGGGTCGCCCGCTCTCCGCTTTCGACACTGAGAAACGAGGCCTGATCATGAGCACGCCCTCTCCCCGCCCACCCTTCGAGGACGCCCTCCTCGAGCGCCTCCTCGAGGTCCACGCCGATCTCAACCGCAGCCGCCGTCTTGGCCGCAGGACAGGCGGCGGCCGGCGTCGCGGCCTCCCGCCCCTCCGCCGCAGCATCGTCGTCGCCAGTGCCGCTGCGGCCGTCCTCGCAGGGGGTCTCGTCGTCGGTACCGGCTCCCTCGGCCACGGAGACGGAGGCATGAAGCTCGACGCCGACACGGTGGCGGCACGCGCCAAGGCCGCAGTGGTCGACGCCGGGGGAGACGAGGTCGAGAAGATCTCCACCACCATCGGCCTCGCCGGCAATGGCACCGAGCTGGTCCGTTGGGTCTACGGGGAGGAGTCGAACGTGCAGGTGCTGACGGGCGGAACGATGATGACGGACCGGCAGGTCACCGAGTCAGACTGCACCCTCACGATGACACTGGTCGACTACCAGCACCAGACGTGGTGGACGAGCTCGTTCGGCGCGATGGTGACGTTGCTACCCCCGGCCGATGACATCGCCAGCGAGGTCAAGGCCGCCCTTGCGGACGGAGGTCTCACAGTCGTCGGTGAGCCGGTCGTCGACGGCCAGGAGACGATCGAGCTGACGGGGTCGCTTGGCTGGAATGACGAGTCGGTCAAGGCGCTCTCCGCCGAGGCGGCGACCTCCTTCAGTTCGTGCCCGGCGGGCAACTCTGGCCAGGCGTCGGGCAACTCGGGTGCGTCGGGCAACTCCGGCCAGGCGTCGGGCAACTCCGGCCAGGCGGGGAGCATGCTGACCTGGGACATCTGGGTCGACCCGTCGAGCTACCTTCCGGTGCAGGAGACCCTCTCGTCGTCGAGCGGCGAGGTCATCATCTCGAATTCATTCGAGTGGCTGCCGGCAACCGCCGCCAACCTGGCGAACCTGCAGGTGAGCATCCCTTCTGGCTTCACCAAGACGACCCCGCCCGGAGGCTTGGGCAGCTGAGATCCGCGAGAGCTGGGGCGCTCGGCCGAGCAGTCCTCGGAGGAGCCGGTCCTCGGAGGAGCCCACGGGGACTCATTGCCCCGGGCAGCTGACCGGCTCCTCGACGCTTTCCTCGAGCGACTCCTCGCCTGGTCGAGCTGAGCTCACGAGCCGAGCGACGAGGGCGGTGAGCTCGGCGGCGGCGGCGATCGGGTCGAGCTCCCTGCCGGCCAGCCTCTCGAGCAGCCGTGAGCCGGCGGAGAGGGCGGCATCGGCCTGAGAGCCCGAGAGCCCTGCCTCCCGAGGCGCCAGCCGCCCGAGGGCGGCTGCGACGAGTCGGGCGAGCTCGTCGCCGGCAAGTCTCTCGAGCTCGTCGGCGGCCCGACCTCGCCGGCGGCAGTCGAGACCCCCGCCAGACTCCAGGTAAGAGCGGTGCGCGGAGACGGCGTCCCAGAGCTCGCTCACGCCGTCGCCGGAGGTAGCCACCGTCTCGACGATCGGTGGCGTCCAGGCCATCTCGCCCGAGAGCTGGAGCATGTGGACGAGGTCCCGCCTCGTCTCGCGAACCCCGGGACGGTCTGCCTTGTTGATGACGAGGACGTCGGCGACCTCGAGCAGCCCCGCCTTGTTGGCCTGGACGGCGTCGCCCCATCCGGGGGTGAGGACGACGACGACGGTGTCGCAGGTCCCTGCAACCTCGACCTCGACCTGGCCGACTCCGACCGTCTCGACGAGAACGAGCGGCCAGCCTGCGGCATCGAGAGCTCTCACGGCGTCCGGCACGGCGGCCGCCAGCCCTCCGAGATGGCCACGGGTCGCCATCGACCGGATGAACACCCGGCGGTCGAGGGCATGGTCCTGCATCCGCACCCGGTCGCCGAGGATGGCGCCGCCGGAGATGGGAGAGGAGGGGTCGACGGCGAGCACGGCAACCGGGCCGGCATCCCGGTCGAGAGCGGCGGCCACGAGCTTCGAGGTCAGCGTCGACTTGCCCGAGCCGGGAGCGCCCGTGAGCCCGACCGAATAGGAGCCGCCCGAGCAGGCGTAGGTCAGCCGGCTGAGCTCGCGTGCGTCCGCTCCGCCCCGCTCCACGACTGAAAGGAGGCGGGCGAGCGCCCGGCGATCACCCTCGGCGCCTCCATCGGCGCTCGCCAGCAAGTCGCCCACTCCTGGTCACTCCTCGCCTCGGCGCACGTCGGCTCCGATCGAGGCGAGGCGGCCTGCGAGGTCCTCGTAGCCGCGGTCCACGTGCTCCGCGCCCGACACCTCGGTCGTGCCGTCTGCGGCGAGCCCGGCGAGGACGAGGGCGGCTCCTGCGCGGATGTCGGGCGATCTCACCTGGGCGCCGGAGAGGCGCCGTACTCCGCGGACGACAGCATGATGGCCCCTTGTCGTGATGTCCGCCCCCATGCGGATCAGCTCGTCGACGTAGCGGAAGCGACCGGCGAAGATGTTCTCGGTGACTATCGCCACTCCCGCCGAGACGGTCAGCATGGTGACGAGGAACGGCTTGTAGTCGGTGGCGACACCGGGATAGGGGAGGGTCGAGACGTCGACGGCGCGAAGGCGCCCCGAGGCCGTCGCGAGGATGCCGCTCCCGGTGTCGACTGTATGGATGCCCATGGCGGTGAGCTTCTCGAGGAGCATCTCCATGTGCTCGTAGCGGGCGTGCACGAGCTCGACCTCACCCCCGGCGATCCCGACGGCGGCGAGCCACGTGGCGGCTTCGACGCGGTCCGGCACGGCCACGTGGTGAGCCGGCGCGAGCTCGTCGACTCCCTCGATCTCGATCCGTGAGGTGCCTGCTCCCTCGATGCGGGCGCCCATGCCCGTGAGCATGGCGGCGAGATCGATCACCTCGGGCTCGCGAGCAGCGTTCTCGATCACCGTCGTTCCCTTGGCAAGGACGGCCGCCATCATGAGGTTGTCGGTGGCGGTGTGGCTCGGGAACTCGAAGAGGACGCGCCGCCCGGTGAGGCGGTCGCAGCGACCCTCGAGATAGCCGTGCTCGGTCGTGAAGGAGGCACCGAGCTCCTCGAGGGCCCTCAGGTGCATCTCGATAGGACGGTGACCGAAGTCGTCGCCGCCGGGGAGCGAGACGCGGGCATACCCGCATCGGGTCAGCAGGGGGCCGAGGACGACGATCGACGCCCGGATCTTCTCGACCATCTCGTAGGGGGCGATGGGCGTGATCTCTCTCGGGACTTCGATGCTGAGTTGCCCTTCCGTGCCGCAGCCGGTGTGAGTCGTCTCCACCCCCATGGCCGAGAGCAGCTCGCGGACGATCATGACGTCGGTGATGGCGGGGACGTTCCCAATCCGATGGTGGCCTGGGGCGAGCAGCGTCGCCGCCATGAGCTTCAAGACCGAGTTCTTCGCTCCGTAGACCTCGACGCGACCGGACAGCGGGCCCGAGCCCCGTACGAAGAAACGCTCCATCGGTGGCGACGATACTCCGCCGGTCGCTCACGACACTCCGCTGCCCCACTAACGTTCGGGCGTGACATCGGAGAGACAAGCGCCCGATCGGAACCTGGCTCTCGAGCTTGTCCGCGTCACCGAGGCCGCCGCCCTCGCCGCGGGCAGGTGGCTCGGCAGGGGTGACAAAGAGGGCGCCGACCAGGCTGCCGTGGACGCCATGCGCGTAGTTCTCCACACCGTCGCCATGAGCGGGGTCGTCGTGATCGGCGAGGGCGAGAAGGACGAGGCCCCCATGCTCTACAACGGGGAGCGCATCGGTGACGGCAGCCCACCTGAGACCGACATCGCCGTCGACCCGATCGACGGGACCACCCTCACCTCCCTCGGGCGGAACGGTGCCCTCGCCGTCATCGCCGTCTCCGAGCGCGGGTCGATGTTCGACCCCGGCCCCTGCGTCTACATGGAGAAGCTGGCCGTCGGTCCCGAGGCCGTCGGCGTCATCGACTTGAACAAGTCGCCGTCGGAGAACCTCGCCGCCGTGGCCGAGGCCAAGGGGGCTGCCGTGGGAGACCTGACGGTGGCGATCCTCGACCGCGAGCGCCACAAGGACCTGATCGCCGAGGTTCGTGAGGCCGGAGCGCGGATCCGCCTCATCAGTGACGGGGACGTCGCCGGAGCGATCTCCACCGCATGGCAGGAGTCGGGAGTCGACGTCCTCATCGGTGTCGGGGGGACTCCGGAGGGAGTCATCGCGGCCGCCGCCCTGAAGTGCATGGGCGGGGAGATCCAGGGGAGGCTCTGGCCCCGAGACGCCGGAGAGAGGGAGGCGGCCGTCGCAAAGGGCTACGACGTCGAGCGGGTGCTCTCGACTGACGATCTCGTGAGGGGAGACAACTGTTTCTTCGCGGCAACGGGCATCAGCGGCGGTGAGCTCTTGCGCGGGGTCCGCTACGACAGCCGCGGAGCGACGACCGAGTCTCTCGTGATGCGGTCGAAGTCCGGCACCGTGCGCCTTGTCGCCGCCAGGCACCGGCTCTCGAAGCTGCGCAACTTTGCCGCCATCGAGTTCGGCTGAGCCTCGCATGCCAGAGATCGCTCTCGAGTTGCGCACCGACGGCGTCGCCGTCATCCGCCTCGACCGCCCCAAGGTGAACGCCCTCTCGCAGTCCTTGCTCGCAGAGCTCGGGGAGGTGGTCGCCAAGCTCCGTGACGACTTGCCGGGAGCTGTCGTCGTGTGGGGGGGAGAGCGGTGTTTCTCCGCCGGTGCCGACATAAGCGAGTTCGGTGGCGCCGGAGAGGGTCGCGAGGTGACGGCTGGCTTCCACTCGACCACCGGCAAGCTCGCCGCCCTCCCGCGACCGACGGTGGCGGCGATTACCGGCTACGCCTTCGGAGGAGGGCTCGAGCTCGCCTTGGCCTGTGACTTCCGCTTCGCCGCCGAGGGAGCACGCCTCGGCCAGCCGGAGATCCTCCTCGGCGTCATCCCGGGAGGGGGCGGCACCCAGCGCCTCGCCCGGCTCGTCGGAGCCAGCAGGGCGAAGGACATGATCTTCACGGGACGGCAGGTCGACGCCGCCGAGGCGCTCTCGATCGGCCTCGTCGATCGGGTCGTGCCGGCCGGTGCCGTCTTCGAGGAGGCGGTGTCGTATGCCGCCAAGCTCGCCTCCGGTGCCGTCGCCGCCGTCGGCCTGGCGAAACGGGCGATCGACGAGGGTCTCTCCACCGGCCTCGAGTCGGGCCTCGACCTCGAGCGCGAGCTCTTCGCAGAGGCCCTCCTCACCGAGGACGCCCGTGAAGGCGTACGGTCGTTCCTCGCCGAGGGGCCGGGGAAGGCCCGTTTCACCGGACGCTGACCTCCGTCCCGATGCCTGCCGCGTGTCGATGAGGGCTCAGGTCGACGCCTCCGCCGTCCGAGACCCGCGCTGGTATCAGCGAGCCGTCTTCTACGAGCTCGCCCCGCGGAGCTTCTACGACTCGAACGCGGACGGGGTGGGCGACCTCGAGGGCATCCACCAGCAGCTCGACTACATCGAGTGGCTCGGCGTCGACTGCCTCTGGCTCCTTCCCTTCTACCCGTCGCCCCTTCGCGACGGGGGCTACGACGTGAGCGACCTCATGACCGTGGCGCCGGAGTGCGGTCGCGTCGACGACCTCGCCTCCCTCGTCGAGGACGCTCACCGGCGGGGCATTCGCATCATCTCGGATCTGGTGATGAACCACACGAGCGACCAGCATCCCTGGTTCCAGCAGTCCCGCTCCTCTCGGGACGGCGAGAAGGCGGACTGGTACCTGTGGGCCGACGACGACCACGAGCTCGGCGAGGTGAGGGTCATCTTCTGCGACGCCGAGCCCTCCAACTGGACGCTCGACGCCGCCCGGCAGCAGTACTACTTCCATCGTTTCTTCCATCATCAGCCGGACCTCAACTACGCCAACCCAGAGGTCGTCGAGGCGATGCTCGGAGTCGTGAAGTTCTGGCTCGACCTCGGGCTCGACGGCTTTCGCCTCGACGCCGTCGCCTATCTCTGCAAGAGAGAGGGAACTACCTGCGAGAACCTGCCCGAGACGCACGCCATCCTGCGGCGGATCCGCCAGGAGGTCGACTCCGCCTACCCTGACCGCGTTCTCCTGGCGGAGGTGAACCAGTGGCCCACCGACGTCATCGAGTACTTCGGCAACGACGACGAGTGCCACATGGCCTTCCACTTCCCCCTCATGCCGCGGATGTTCATGGCCGTCCGGCGCGCCCAGCGCTTCCCGATCACCGAGATCCTGACCCAGACGCCTCCCCTGCCGCCCGGCGGCCAGTGGGGGATCTTCCTTCGGAACCATGACGAGCTCACCCTCGAGATGGTGACCGAGGACGAGCGCGACTACATGTACGCCGAGTACGCGCGAGACCCGCGCATGCGGCGCAATCTAGGGATCAGGCGCCGGCTCGCCCCCCTCGTCGACAACGACCGCAGGGTGGCCGAGCTCCTGCACTCGCTCCTCCTGTCCCTGCCCGGTGCCCCCGTCCTCTACTACGGGGACGAGATCCTCATGGGCGACAACGTCTATCTTGGCGACCGCGACTCGGTGCGCACGCCGATGCAGTGGACGCCTGACCGCAACGGCGGCTTCTCGAAGGCAGACTTCGCCCAGCTGATCTTCCCGCCCATCATGGACCCCGTTCACGGCTACCAGGCAGTCAACGTCGAGGCGCAGCGGAGGGACTCCTCCTCGTTCCTCCACTGGTTACGGCGCATGCTCCTCGTGCGCCGCCAGTTCCCCGCCCTCGCCGTAGGGGAGCTCGAGATCCTCCCGGCTGACAACGCCTCCGTCGTCGCCTTCCTCCGGCACGCCTCCGAGCACGAGACGGTGCTTTGCGTGAGCAACCTGAGCCGGTTCGCGCAACCCGTCGCCCTCTCTCTCTCCCTCTACGAGGGCTCGAAGCCCGTCGAGCTCCTCGGGAGGATCCCCTTCCCGGAGGTCACGGCAGATCCTTACCTGCTCACGCTCCCGCCCTATGGCTTCTTCTGGTTCGAGCTGACCGGCGGGGTCTATGCCTGAGCTTCTCGGGCCCTCCTCGTTGCCCGTGGCCGGCGCCGGAGGCGTCGCCCCCCTCCTCGGCCCCTACCTCGGGCGCCAGAGCTGGGCGCAGGCTGCCCTCGGGACTCTCGGCGTAGCCGGCGTCCCCGTCAGGCTCGTCAGCTCCGACGTCTTGCGAGAGGGCCGTCCCGGGCTGGCGAGCATCGTCGTCGACGCCGGGGAGGCTTTCGACAGGCGGCTGCACGTCCTCGTCGGCTGGCGCGGGCTGCAGGAGGTCGGCGGCACGCTCCTCCGGCCGGACGCCGTCATCGGCACCGGGGAGGACTCAGAGGGCGAGGTCCTCGTCTACGATGCCCTCGCCGACCGCGAGCTCTGCCTCGCGCTCCTGGGAGCGGTGACCGAAGGCCGTGAGGAGGCGACACGGGTACGCCTCGTGCAGTCGCTCGTCTCGCACGCCTCTCTCGTCTTCGACGAGCGCCTTTTCATGAAGTGCTACCGGGTCATCGAGCGCCGCCATCGCCCGGAGATAGAGACCCTCATGCGCCTGGACGAGGTCGGCTTCAACCGCGTCTTCGCCCCCGTGGCCCACTGGGCGCGGGGGGACGACGACCTCGGGCTCGTGCGGGAGTTCGTCCCGAGCGCCCTCGAAGGAAAGGCGCTCGCCCTCACCTCCCTTCGCGATCTCCTCGCGAGGGCTGGGTCCGGCGCCGAGGGTCCCGCCTTCGAGCAGATCGGGCTGGCCGGGGGAGACCTCGGAGATGAGATGCGCCGCCTGGGCGAGACGACGGCCCAGCTGCACGTCGCCCTGGCGGACGCCTTCGGGGCGCTCCCCGCCCCCGACGCCGGGACCGGCATGATCATCCGGGTCCATGGCGACTACCACCTCCGGAGGGTGATGCGCGTGGACGCCGGGTGGCTCGTCGCGGGCTTCGGCGACGACCCCCTCACCGGTCCCGATGCCGGGACAGGCAGCCAGGGCGAGCCGAGGCTCGGCTCTCCGCTGGAAGACGTGGCGAACCTCTGGGCTTCTCTCCGAGAGGTCGCCTCGGAGGCGGCTGCCTTGCAGCCGGCGAGCACGAGGGCGCACGCCGAGGCGCTCGCGACGGGATGGGTGCGGCACAACAGGCGGGCGTTGCT
>JASHRK010000041.1 GCA_030037405.1 Acidimicrobiales bacterium
GCCGGAGCGATGCGGAGGGGCCGGCAGGGGCGGGGGGCCAGGGGGAAGACGGTGCTGCCCGCAGGGTGGCGTTCTGGCTCCCGGCCGCCATGCTCCCCGATGTCTCGTCCGAGCTCCATAGTCTCCTTGACGCTCCAGGCGGGAGCATCGTCGCCTCGCGAGCCAAGGAGCTCATGCGCTTCCTCCTTCCCCGTGGCCACGATCTCGGCGCGCTCGATCTCGACGTCGCCGTCGCCGGCTACCTCGTCGACCCGAGCGGAGGGGCTCCTGAGCTCGGGAGCGCCGCCGGCGCCAAGGGGGCGGCAGACGGCGATGCCAAGGCGGGAAGGGGGGTCCAGCTCGGCCTCGACCTCACGACGGCGGGACCGGGCGCTCTCGAGGAAGAGGCTCCCGCCCGGGCCGGCGAGGAGGCGGCCCACCGGGCGGGGCGGATCGCCTCTGCCTCGATCGCCCTCCGTCACAAACTCGCCGAGACAGGCATGGAGAAGCTCTACGACGAGGTGGAGCGACCCCTCGTCGGCGTGCTTGCGAGGATGGAAGTGGCCGGGATCGCCGTCGACCGGGAGCGCCTCGAGCGGATCAACCGCGAGCTGACGGAGACGGCCGAGCGCCTCGAGAAGGAGGTGCAGGAGCTCGCCGGTGAGCCCTTCCGGGTGAACTCGACCCAGCAGCTCCGGCACGTCCTCTTCGACGTGCTCGGGCTCTCTCCCCAGAAACGCACCAAGACCGGCTACTCGACGGACGCGCAGAGCCTCGAGCGGCTGCGGGGCGCCCACCCCATCGTCGAAGCGCTCCTGTCCTACCGCGAGGTGGAAAAGCTCCGCTCCACCTACGGGGCAGGGCTCATCGCCGAGGTGGCCGCCGACGGGCGAATACACGCCTCCTTCAACCAGACCGTGGCCCGGACGGGACGGCTCTCCTCGGACCAGCCGAACCTGCACAACATCCCGGCGAGATCCGACCTCGGGCGCCAGTTCAGGGAGGCCTTCGTGGCCACGGGCGGCGGGGAGCTCATCGTGGCCGACTACGACCAGATCGAGCTTCGCGTCATCGCCCATCTCGCCGAGGATCCCGGGCTCGTGGAGGCCTTCCGGAGCGGCCTAGACATCCATTCGACGACGGCGCAACGTATCTTCGGAGTCGGCGCCGCCGGGGTCACGCCTCTCATGCGCTCGAGGGCGAAGATGGTCTCCTACGGGCTCGCTTACGGCATGGAGGCCTACGGGCTGTCGCAGCGGCTCACGATACCGGTCGAGGAGGCGGCCGCCATTCTCGAGCAGTACTTCACAGCCTTCCCCAAGGTGAAGGCCTACATGACGAGGTCTGTGGCCGACGCCCGTGCCCGCGGCTACACCGAGACTCTCTTCGGGAGGCGCCGCTACCTGCCGGACCTCGACTCTCCCAACTACCAGGTGCGCCAGGCGGCCGAGCGCCAGGCGATGAACGCCGGCATCCAGGGCCTGGCCGCCGACATATTCAAGGTGGCTCTCGTCCGCCTCGACGCCGCCCTGGCCGAGGGTGACCTCCGGAGCCGGCTCGTCCTCCAGGTCCACGACGAGATCCTCGTCGAGACCTTTCCGGGAGAGTCGGAGGCCGTGACGGCGCTCACAGGAGAGGTGATGGCGGGGGCGGCGGAGCTCTCGGTCCCCTTGGCCGTCCACGTGGCCCGCGGTCCGAGCTGGGCTGCGGCCAAGGACGGGGAACCTACCGCCTCCTAGCTGGTATAGCCTTTTCCCGGCTCCCAGCTACGGCGTGCGCCGCGGCTGCGGCGCGACCACCCGTTCCCCGCCCATGGAGGCGGGCCTACCTGCCAACAGAGAGCGACCCCACCCGATGCCCGTCACGATCACGACCGAGCCCGTCCCCGAACCCGAGAAGTTCGGCACCTTCGATGCGCTCGGATCGTACGTCCCCGTGCAGATCACCGAGGACGACCTCGGAGAGCTTTCGTTGGAGGAGGCCATCGACCGCACCATCCACCCCTTTGGCGACGGAGACATCGTGAAGGGCACCGTGGTGAAGATCGACAAGGACGAGGTCCTCTTGGACATCGGCTTCAAGTCGGAAGGCGTCATCCCCTCCCGCGAGCTCTCGATCCGCCACGATCTCGATCCCCATGAGGTCGTGAACCTCGGCGACGAGATCGAGGCGCTCGTGCTCCAGAAGGAGGACAAGGAAGGGCGGCTCATCCTCTCGAAGAAACGAGCGCAGTACGAGCGTGCCTGGGGAGACATCGAACGGATCAAGGAGGCGAACGGCGTCGTGCGGGGCCCCGTCATCGAGGTGGTCAAGGGTGGTCTCATCCTCGACATCGGGCTCAGGGGCTTCCTCCCCGCCTCGCTCGTCGAGCTGCGCAGGGTACGCGACCTCCAGCCCTACATCGGCCGCGCCCTTGAGGCGAAGATCATCGAGCTCGACAAGAACCGCAACAACATCGTGCTCTCGCGCCGAGCCTGGCTCGAGGAGACCCAGAAGGAGCAGCGAGGCGAGTTCCTCGTCAACCTGAAGCCCGGCGAGGTCCGCGAGGGTGTCGTCTCGTCCGTCGTCAACTTCGGCGCCTTCGTCGACCTCGGCGGCATGGACGGGCTCGTCCACGTCTCGGAGCTGTCCTGGAAGCACGTCGACCACCCGTCCTCCGTCGTCGCCGTCGGCGACCACGTCACCGTCCAGGTGCTCGACGTCGACCTCGACAAAGAACGGATCTCCCTCTCGCTGAAAGCGACGCAGGTGGACCCCTGGCAGGAGTTCGCGACGAACCACCGCATGGGCGAGCTCGTCTTCGGGCGCATCACCAAGCTCGTTCCCTTCGGCGCCTTCGTGCAGGTCGGCGACGGCATCGAGGGGCTCGTGCACATCTCGGAGATGGTCTCGCACCACGTGGACCTGCCCGAGCAGGTGGTGTCACCGGGTGACGAGCTCTGGGTGAAGATCATCGACATCGACCTCCAGCGCCGGCGCATCAGCCTCTCGATCAAGCAGGCGGCGGAGGGCGGCGTCGTAGCCGAGGAGTACCAGGAGGCATTCGGCGAGCACGCCTACGACGAGCACGGCAACTACATCGGGTACGACTACTCCGCGGAGTTCACGCCGGAGACGGAGGCGCAGGCCGCCTGGGCCGACTACCAGCCTGAAACCCCGGCACCAGCGGCGCCGCCCAGCGAGTCCGACGCCGGCGAGCTCGCGACAGAGGAGGTGTCGCCGCCCGAGCCCTCCGAGTAGGCCCGGGACGGGAGAGTCTGCAGATGCGCTCCGACGAGCCGCAGGCGGGCTCCTCCGAGATGCGTCGCCTCGAAGTCCCGGACCGGCTTGAGCTTGCCGCCAGGGTCGGTGCCCTTCTCGTGCTCGCCATGGCCGTCGTCCTCCGGGCGATCGCCAAGTCGCCTCTCTGGCTCGACGAGGCCCTCACGGTCAACATCGCCAAGGCGCCCCTCTCGGAGCTCCCCAGGCTCCTCAGGGACGACGGCGCTCCGCCCCTCTACTACGTCCTCCTGCACTTCTGGATGAAGCTCTTCGGCACGAGCGACTTCGGCGCCCGCTCGCTCTCAGGGTTGATCGGGCTCGTCAACCTGCCCGTCGCATGGGTGACCGGCTACAGGGTGGGATCGCGCTGGTGGGCTCTCGACGAGGCGAGCCCCGCCGAGCGAGCCGAGAGGGAGTCGAGGGGCCGCACGACGGCTTGGGCCATGACGCTCCTCCTTGCCAGCTCGCCCTTCGCCGTCTACTACGACACCGAGGCGCGCATGTACGGGCTCATGCTCCTCCTCGGCACGCTCGGGGTGCTCGCCGTCACCTCGCTCCTGCGCCGCCCGGGCTGGCGGACGGCGGCAATGCTCGCACTCCTTGCCTGCACCGCGCTCTACACGCACTACTGGGCCCTCTACGGCTGCGGGATCCTCGGTG
>JASHRK010000042.1 GCA_030037405.1 Acidimicrobiales bacterium
CCTCCTCCTCGCGCTCGTCATCGGTGGGAGCGTCATCACGCCCGCCCGCCGCCAGCTGCCTTGGGTCATCCTCGCCCTCTCCTTTGCTCTCATCGCGGCGGGCGACACCTTCAACCTCTTCGAGAGGACGGTCGGGGCGACGCGGATCGGCACCCTTTTCAACGCCATCGCCTGGCCGGGCGCCTTCATGCTCATCTCGCTCGCCATGTGGCTGCGGCCACAGCCCGTGGACGTCTTCGCCCGGCAGCGGCCCGCCGGTTTCGTCCTCCCGGGTGTGGCGGCTCTCGGCGGCCTCGTCGTGCTCTTCGCCGGCACCGTGCACCACATCACAGACGTCGCCCTCGGTCTCGCGACGGCGACGCTCGTCCTCGTCGGGGTCCGCCTCGCCCTCTCGACGCGAGGGCTCAGGCTTCTCACGGAACAGCGTCACCGCCAATCGATAACAGACGACCTGACAGGTCTCGGAAACCGCCGCCGCCTCTTCAACGTCCTCAACACCTACTTCGACGAGCTGGCTGATCGGCGGTTGCGCCCGAGAACGCTTGCGTTTCTCTTCTTGGATCTCGACCACTTCAAGGAGATAAACGACTCCTTCGGCCATCCGGCTGGTGACGAGCTGTTGCGACAGCTCGGCCCGCGCTTCGCAGACTCGGTGCGGTCGAGCGACGTCGCCGTGCGCCTCGGCGGCGACGAATTCGCAGTCGTCCTCTTCGATGCCGATGCCGAGTACGCCCACAAAGTGGCCGGGCGGCTCCTGAACCGCCTACAGGAGCCGTTCCTGCTCGACGTCGTGAGCGCGACGATCGGAGCGAGCATCGGCATCGCCATGGCGCCTGCCCACGCGAGGGACGCCGACTCGCTCCTTCGCTGCGGCGACGTCGCCATGTACAGGGCAAAACTCGGCCCGAACGCGGTCGAGCTCTACAACCAGGACCTGGACGACGACGGCAATCTCCTCAAGTTGGCGGACGAGCTTCGCACGGCGCTCGAAGAGGGCCAGTTCGTCCTCCACTACCAGCCGCAGCTCGACCTTCGCAGCGGGTCCATCGCCGCAGTCGAGGCCCTCCTCAGGTGGGAGCATCCGAGGCTGGGGATGGTGCCGCCGATGAAGTTCATCCCCGTGGCCGAAGAAGCGGGGTTGATGCCCGCCCTCACCTCTCTCGTGCTCGACCACGCCCTCCGCCAGTTCAGCTCCTGGCGTGACGCCGGTCGCCAGCTCGACATGTCCGTCAACATCTCCCCGACGAACCTCCTCGAGCCGGGGTTCACCGAGATGGTCCGCACCCAGCTTGCCAAGCACAACGTGCCCCCTGTGGCCCTCGTGCTCGAGCTGACCGAGACGTGCGTCATCTCGCAGTACGAGCGGTCCAAGGCGGTCATCGAGGAGCTGAGAAGCCTCGGCGTGACGGTCTCGATCGACGACTTCGGCGCCGGCGCCACCTCGCTCGCCTATCTCGGCGACCTCGCTGTCGGGGAGCTGAAGCTCGACCGCACCTTCGTGAACGGTCTCAACTCTCCCGAGCGCTCGCGTGACTACGACCTCGTCCGGTCGACGATCGCCCTCGGTCACGCCCTCGGGATGCGCGTCGTGGCCGAAGGCGTCGAAGACCTGAAGACTCTCGACCTTCTCGGCAGGGTCGGTTGCGATTTCGCCCAGGGTTTCTACATCTCCAAGCCCTTGCCAGCACGGGAGCTCGTGCTCAGCTCCGACCGCTGGAGCGACGTGCCTCAGCCCGCCTGAGCGGCGCCCGCGCAGCAGTCCCTGCGAGCACCACTCTCAGGAACGCCGTCGGTCGCCAGTCGCTGAGCTTCGGGATCATCAGGCGCTCGGACGCCACAACGGGAGCACCACGTCGCGATCAGTCGCGGCGAAGTCCTTGCCCGTGCAGAGCACCGGTTGCCCGGTTTGCTCGGCAAGGGCGAAGGTAAAGCAGTCGCCGAAGCTGAGGCCCGCCTGATGACGCCCCTTGCCGTACCGGCGCCAGCCGCTGACAGCACGAACCGCCTGATCCCCGTCGACGGGAGCGATCTCGATCCTCGCGTCGCGGACGAAGCGGTCGACGACGTCCTGGCCGACGGGCCACAACCTCGCCTCGACGACGATGCTCAGTTCGACGCGGACGGCGGCCGACATGAGGCGGTTTACGGCACGTTCGAGATGTGTCACAAGATGCTCGTATCCGGGTTCGCCGAAGATGATCGCTAATGCCGCCGAGGCGTCGACGACCAGGCTCTTTGACGGCGCATCTGTCATCGTGGCAGGCCGGTCTCGTCGTAGCCGATGATCTCCTGCGGTGTCCTCGGGTCAGAGACGCGCAGGGCTGCCACGTCCGACGCCAAGTGCACGAGACGCGTTTTCATGCTTGTCGTACGCCGATCTCGTTCACGCTGGAGCCGTTGCCTGAGCGCCACCACGACAGCCTCCGTCAGCGTCTCGCCCGTCTCGGAGGCCAGCTCCCTGGCGAGCCGATCAGCCTCGTCGCTCTTGATGCTCAACGCCATCGGTAGAAGTATATATTCATAACTAGATATCTAGAAACGCTCCCTACAGCACTAGGCTTGTCGCGTGACTTCCGCCCGAATCACTCCCTTGCGCGCGCGCCAGGATTACCTCGGCAAGCTCGTGAGTGCCCGGGAGGCCGCGGCCGTTGGCAAGCCCCAGCTGATCGTGATGAGCGGCCCGCGCCGGGTGGGAAAGACCTTCCTGCTACAGCACCTCCACGCCCTTGCCGAACCCGCCAGTTCGCTCTACTTCGAGGCGACGCAGGCAGGCGAGACGGCTCAGCTTCGTCGCTTTGGTGACGCCTTGGCGCAGACGGTGGGAGAGGAGAACCTGCCTCCGGGCCCGACCTTCGTCTCCTGGGAGCATGCTCTGGGCTACTGCGCCTTCCTGGCGCGTTCACGGCCGCTGACGGTCATGCTCGACGAAGCCACCTATCTGATGTCATCCACGCCCGGCTTCGCGAGCGTCGTCCAGGTGGTGTGGGATCAGCTCGCCTCACGGGGCGAACGCTCCTACCTGATGCTCGTCCTGACCGGCTCGGCGGTCGGTCTGGTCGAAGACGCCCTCGGCCACGGGGGAGCGCTCTACCAGCGCCCCACCCTCCGTCTCTCGGTCGAGCCGCTCACGGCGGCAGAGGCATACTCCTTCGCCGGCAAGCCCGACCCCGCCTCTCTCTTCGAGGCATACGCGGCCTGTGGCGGGTATCCCCTCCATCTGGACGCCTGGGACTTCGACCGGCCGGCGCCGGAGAATCTCCTGCGGCTGGCGGGAACACCTGGCGGAGTGCTCCTAGAGGACGCCAACGTGTTCATGGCAGGCCTGCCCGAGGCGCATCAGCGGGTGCTGATTGCCGTGGGCCAGGGTCGGACGCGTCGCGGCGAGATCATGAACGAAGCAGGTGGGCGCGTGGACCGGAGCCTTGAGGCGTTGGCCAGGGCGGGATTCCTTCGCGCCGTGACACCACTCGGAGCTCCCCTCAAGGCACGGGCCGAATACAGGGTCGTCGATGCTCACCTGCGTTTCTGGTTTCGAGTGCTGGCGAACCACGTCCAGAGGATCGAAGCAGGCCAGGGGGAAGCGGTACTACGGCACACCGAGGGAGAGTGGCAGAACCAACTTGGCACCGTGTTCGAGCAAGCCGCTCGCCACCACGCCATCGAGCTTGTCCGGCAGGAAGTCCTGCCAGCAGGGACGTTGATCGACGAGTGGTGGTCGACGACGGGTGAGCAGCATCAGGCCGACGTCCTCGGAATGCTCTCCCATCAGAGTGTCGCCATCGGCGAGGCGAAGTGGCAGCGCCAACCGCTGGGCCGGGCGGAGCTCGAGCAGCTCCGACGGCTCGAACGAGTCGTACCCGACCCAGTGCTGGAACCGAAGCTGCTCCTCTGGGGTCGTGCCGGCGTTCGCCCGGAGCTCAAGACCGGTCGAGTGCGCGGGTACGACGCCCGCGACATGCTCGAGCTCTCGATCTGAGTAGGTGTCGCTCGCAACGAGCATCCCGCCCACATAATAGGTAAGTTACCTACCAATAGATTGAGCTCGGTCGCCCAACTGGGATGCCCGTGGCGTGTCGGGCCGAGCACAGGCGTGTCGTGCCGAGCACAAGAGAAGTGGGGGAGAGACATGCGAACGTCCGCTCGGACATTCAGGGACGCGGCCTGCGTAGCCGGCGCCGTCGCAGCCGCCCTGCTGCTCGTGAGCGCGACCGCGGCCGCGGGGGTGACGAGCAGCCGAGCGGCCTCGACGAAAGCTCCGAAGGAGGTCGACGCCTACGTCACGTACTACGGCTGGTACGACAACACGCCGCCCGGCTGCGCCACCGCCTACTCGGGATGCGCCAAAGGGAGCGGCACGTACAAGGACCCGATAACTTTCGCCAGCTACAAGAAGGAGTTTCCCGTCGGTACGGTCGTCTACTACCCGACGGTCGAGAAGTACTTCGTCATGGGCGACCTCTGCCAGGAGTGCCAGGCAGACTGGACGGGCAAAGGACCGGACGGCGGCCCGCATCTCTACCACCTCGACCTCTGGATCGGCGGCAAGGGCGGGAACGAGTTCGACGTCATCAACTGCGAGGACGCCCTCACCCAGGGCATGCCACCGAACGGCGCACCCCTTCTCACCCCTCTGATCCTCAGCCCTCCCTCAGACCTGCCGGTGAGCAGCGAACCGCTCTTCGACTCCCGCACCGACCACTGCTTCGGCGGCGCCGAGACGGAGACGAGCTATGGACGCTACGAGAACAAGAAAACCGGCCGGTGTCTGGAGGACAGGTCTGGCAGCCCCGAGCCGGGAACGCCGGTCGTGGCTGCGCCCTGCAACGCCTCCGCCGCCGAGGACATTGCCTTCGACGGCGCCTTCTTCACCGCGAAGAGGCTCTGCCTGCAAGCCAAGGGGTCAAAGTACGGCTCGACTCTCGACTTCGCGACCTGCACGGGCGGCCCGTACGAGCAGTGGGAGATCAACTCCAACGGCACGATCGCCTGGATCCAGTACTTGCGCTGCATCGCCGATGTCGGCGGGAGGATCGAGTTCGCGACGTGCAAGGCGTCCCCGGACAACGAGTGGACCTTCGTAGCTGAGGGGGCCACCTAGACGGCTGATCCCTGCGGGCTGGGCACTCAGCCGAATAATACGACATAACGGACATTATCGGCGATTGTGGCATAGCGGTTGAGGTTATGTGCCAGGCAGGCAGACAACCTCAACCGCAACTGCCACTCTGGGGCTCGACGAGCCCGCTTGCGCCGCTCAGCCGCTCAGATGGCCGCAAGCCTCTGAAGAGCGCCCAGAGGTGCTCAGCCAGCGCTCGTGTTCGTCCAGAACGCGCCGGCGTGGGCGTAGGTGTTTCCAGTCGTCAGGCTGATGAGATAGACGCACATGCCGTGCTTGCCGGGATGGTCGGCACCGAACTCGGCAGCTTTCGAGAACGTCCCCGAGACCGACCCGTCCAGCCAGAGCGTGAGCTCATAAGTCGAGGACTCGAAGGTCCGGGCGCTCTCGGCCGCATAGGTGGCGGCACAGCCGGTGACCGGGTAGTACTGCTCCCAGGCGACGAGGAAGTCGCCCGGCGCGCTCGCGGATCCAGAGATCGTGTAGTCGAAGTCCGTCCCGATCTTGTTGACCGTCGGTCCCTTCAGGTGCAGGGAGTCGGCGACGGACTGCGAGGCGGGCGCCGCCCCAGCAACACCGGGCGCGACCGTGAGCGCAAAGAGGCCGACCCCGATCAGGAGACCGAGACGTAAGGTGGCACTTGCTACGTACCTTCCGCTGGGCTTCCTCGTCGCTAGCCGTCTCTTGACGTATCTCATGGTGTTCCCTCCGTATCGTGCTCAGGTGAGGGCGTCTACCCTCGCGGCGAGTTGTACCGACCGAGCGTCACGGTGGCGTCACACACGAACCTGAGACTCGACGGGCCGGTGAAGGCATCCCCCCGCTAGCTCTCCCCTAGCCGTCGACGACTTCCTCGAGCCACTCCTTGAGCTCGCGCAATCTCTCGCGCCTGAGGAAGAACAACCGGACTCTCGCGTCCGCCACGGACCGCTCGTCGTCGACCACTCCCCCAGCCAGCAGGAGTCGCAGATGCCGGCTCATCACGGCCGGCGTGACCCCGGCGAGAGCGGCCAGCTCGCCGGCGCGCCTCGCCCCGACGGCGAGGAGCTCGACGGCCCTGCGCCTCGTGGGATCGGCAAGAAGCTGAAAACCTTCGCTGACATCTCCAATATATGACACTGACTACTATTATTGTCACTTTCCATAACTATTGTCTAGTCTTAGCAGGATCCGGCGCAAGCTCCTGTAGCGCCCGATCGTCGGTGGTCCTGTTCCCCTTCTCTTCGGGTAGGTTCGGACCCGATGCGGGACGGGGCATGGCCGCCGACAGCGATATAGACCGGGAGATCCGGCGGACCTTCGCGATGGTCTCGGAGGCCCTCGCCAAGGCGACGCACGCCCTCCTCGACGGCGACACCGATGCCGGCCGTGACGTCGTGAGAAACGACAGGGTCGTCGACGCCCTCACCCGCTCGGTCGAGCAGAGAGCATGGGAACGGCTCGAGAGCCCGCGGCTCGATCCCGGCACGGTGCGCTATCTCGTCGGCGTGCTCCTCATCCTTCCGGAGCTCGAGCGGAGCGCCGATCTCGCGGAGCACGTGGCCCAACGCGCGGTGACGAGCCTCGGGATGCAGATGACGCCGCTCAGCCGTGGCATCGTCCAGCGGATGACCGAGGTGGCGCTCGACATGTGGCGGATCGCTGCCGACGCCTATGACGATCGCGTCTCGAGATCGGGGAGCGTCGACGAAGCCGACGAGGAGATGGACATCCTGCACGAGCGTCTCACCTCCGAGATCGCCTCGGGAGACATGCCTTCGGCGGTGGCGGCGCAGGTCGCGCTCGTCGCCCGTTTCTACGAGAGGATGGGAGACCACGCCGTCAACCTCACGCGGAGGATCGATCACATGACGCCGGGCGCCGAGAGCTCGCAAGCTACCGTCGCGCCTAGCCGCAGCCTTCGCAGACGCCGAGCAGAGCAAAGTGGCGAGGGTCGATCGTGAACCCGAACGTGCGCTTCAGGTCCCTCGAGAGCCCGGCGAACGCCCTGTCGGGAACCTCTGTCGTCCAACCGCACCGGGCGCACACGAGGTGGCCGTGAGCTGAGGAGGCCAGGTGATACGTCGCCGGCCCGTGCCCGAGATGGGCGTGGGCGACGACGCCGAGGCGCTCCAGCTCCTCGAGATTGCGGTAGATGGTCGACATGTGCACGTCCGGCAGGCGCTCGTGCACGTCGGCTGCGAGCTCCTCGGCGGTGCGGTGGTCGCTCGCCTCGTAGAGCACCTCGAGGAGCGCCCTCCGGGCCGTGGTGACCCGGCCACCTGCCGCCCGAAGAAGCGAGAGGGCGGCCTCGACGTCGTCTTCGGTAGCCGGAAGCGATGAGGCCACCGACGGAGTGTACGGCCTTTGCCCAACAAGCGGCGGTCTCGTCCGAAAGAGCGTTCCCATGGGCTTGGCGAGCTCCGCGTTGACGCAGGTTTGACGCCGACGACGAGACGTTGACAAGACATTGATACGCCGCGGCCTGAGGATCACCCTCATGGGTGATTTCTTATCGATCCTGCTCGTCATCGGGATGACCCTCGCCCTGCTCGGCCTGGTCTGGGCGTTGGAGCGCATATGACCTGGGTTCAGGGTCTCCTCCTTTTCATCGCGGTGCTCGTCTTCATCTACCTCGGAATCGCCATGTTCCGGGCCGAGTGGTTCTGATGCGCTTCACGGGTGAGGTCCTCGTCCTCGTCGCGGCGCTTGCAGTCTCCTGGCGCTTCCTCGGCTCTTACATGGCGGCCGTCTTCGACGGCCGCGTCCACTTCCTCGGCTGGATCGAGCGGCCGATCTACAAGTGCCTCGGGGTGGACCCCGAGCGGGAGCAGACGTGGCAGCGATACGCCGTCTCGGTCATCATCTACTCGGCGATCGCGATCCTCCTGATCTACGCCATCGAGAGGCTGCAGGGTTCGCTCCCCCTCAACCCGCAGCACCTCGGTGCCGTAGCCCCAGCCCTCTCGCTCAACACGGCGACCAGCTTCGTGACGAACACGAACTGGCAGAACTACGTGGGCGAGTCGACGATGTCCTACCTCACCCAGGCGGTCGGCCTCGTCGGCCAGCAGTTCTTCAGCGCCGCCGCCGGGCTTGCCGTCGCCGTCGGGATGATCCGCGGATTCCAGCGGCGGGGGCAATCGACGATCGGCAACTTCTGGGTCGACGTCACACGCGCCGTCTTCTACATCCTGCTACCCATCGCGGCCGTCGCAGCCATCATCTACATCGCCCAGGGCGCCCCCGAGACCCTGGCCGGGCCCGCTTGCTTCACCGACGTCCTCAACCACGTCCACCAATGCATCCCGCGCGGCCCGCAGGGGTCCATGACGCCGATCAAGCAGCTCGGCAACAACGGTGGTGGCTACACGAACGCCAACGGCGCCAGCCCCTTCGAGAACCCGACGGCTTTCACGCAGTGGCTCTCGATGTACCTGCTCCTCGTCATCCCCTTCTCGAGCACCTACATGTACGGGAAGATGGTGAAGAGCTTCCGCCAGGGCTTCGCCGTCCTCGCCGCCATGCTGATCCTCTTCGTCTCCTGGGCGGCCTTCTCGCAGTACGCAGAGTCGCGGGGCAACCCGGCGGTGGCCCAGGCAGGCATCACCTCGCAGCCGAGCGGCAACATGGAGGGGAAGGAGACCCGCTTCGGGGTCGCTCCGACGATGCTGTTCGAGATCGCTTCGACGCAGACCTCGACGGGCTCTGTCACCGGTTCGAACGACTCTCTCACTCCCATCGGCGGTCTCGGCGTCTTGACCAGCATGATGCTCGGCGAGGTGTCGCCGGGTGGTGCCGGTGCAGGGATGTACACGATCCTCGCCTTCGCGATCATCGCCGTCTTCATCGGCGGCCTCATGGTGGGACGAACGCCCGAGTACCTGGGAAAGAAGATCCAGGCGAGAGAGGTCAAGCTCGCCGGCCTCCTCGTGCTCGTGATGCCGATGATCGTCCTCATCTTCACGGGACTCGCCGTCTCTATCGCGCAGGGCCGAGCCGGGCCACTCAACGGGGGCCCTCACGGGTTCACTGAGATCCTCTACGCCTTCACCTCTCAAGCGAACAACAACGGGTCGGCTTTCGCCGGCTTGAACGGGAACACGCCCTTCTACAACACCATGGGCGCGGTCGCGATGTACTTCGGGCGCTTCGCCGAGATGGTGCCGGCGCTTGCTCTTGGCGGCATCCTCGCCGAGAAGAACCTCGTGCCCGAGTCGTTGGGGACGTTCCGCACCGACACGCCGCTTTTCACCGGGCTGCTCGTGGGTACCATCCTCCTCGTCGGGGCCCTGGTGTTCTTCCCGGCCGTAGCGCTCGGGCCAGTCGTGGAGCAGCTCTTCCACCACAAGATCTTCGGGAAGCCGAGCACCCTCGGGACCCTCCATCAAGGAGTAAGAGGCCTCCGTCTCATGACCGGCCGGGGGAGACAGCTATGACGGAGACCACGACCCCGACGACGCCCGAGGCGCAAGAGCCGTCGGGCAAGGCGCTCACGGAGGCGCACGGAGTCGTCTCGCGGCGCGGCTTGTTCGACCGCGAGATCATCCTTCCGGCGATCCGCGACTCGTTGCGAAAGCTCCATCCGAGGACTCAGGTCAAGAACCCTGTGATGTTCGTCGTCCTCGTCGGGACGGTGATCACCCTCGTCGAGTCGATCGCCAAACCGGGCGTCTTCGACTGGAGCATCACGATCTGGCTCTTCCTCACGGTGCTCTTCGCCAACTTCGCCGAGGCGGTCGCCGAGGGCCGCGGCAAGGCGCAAGCGGACACTCTGCGGAGGATGAGGTCGGAGACGCACGCCCGCCTGCTCCTCGACGACGGCCAGGAGGCACTGGTCCCAGCCGCATCACTCGCCAAAGGTGACCGGGTCGTGTGCGAGGCGAACGACCTCATCCCGTCCGATGGCGAGATCATCGAG
>JASHRK010000043.1 GCA_030037405.1 Acidimicrobiales bacterium
GCTCGAGCTGCTCGCCTCCCTCGAGGAGAACCTCGCCCGGGCGGAGAAGGACCCAGCCTGCCGCGTCGTCCTGCTCGCCAACAAAGGGCCGGCGTTCTGCGCGGGCATGGACATGCGAAACGGCCCGAGCATCCAGGCGACCCGGGCGCTCGCCGCTGTCCTCAGGCGGATCGTCGAGCACGAAAAGCCCGTCCTCGGAAGGATCGCCGGCCACTGCATGGGCGGGGGAGTGGGGCTGGCGGCCGCCTGTGACATCTCGATCGCCACGAAGGACTCCCTCTTCGGCTTCACAGAAGTGAGGGTGGGCGTCGCCCCGGCGGTGGTCTCGGTCGTCTGCCTCCCCAAGATGCGGCGGAGCGACGCCCTCGAGCTCTTCCTCACGGGCGAGCGCATCGGGGCTGAGCGAGCCTGTGAGGTCGGGTTGATCACGAGCGCAGTCGAGCCTGGGTCGCTCGACGGCGCCCTCTCGCAGGTAGTGAGCGCCCTCCTCGCCGGGAGCCAGCGGGGCCTCGCGGCCGCCCGCCGCCTCGTGCACGACGTTCCCTACCTGAGCGTGGAAGCGGCGTTCCGATGGACAGCAGAGCTCTCCGCCGAGCTCTTTTCGTCGCCCGAGGCGAGCGAAGGCATGGCGGCGTTCCGGGAACGGCGACCGCCCTCTTGGGTGCCGCCAGCGGGGTGACGGCAAGCCGGCTCGAAGACCTGGCGGCGCTCTCCTGTATCCTGGACGACTCCGCGCTGTGCGAAGAGAGGACCGTGACTCAAGCCGAGATAGAACTGGAGCAGGCCTATCTGGACAAGGCTCACGAGCGCCTCGACGCCATGAGAGATGCCGCACGAGCGCTCTCGGCCGAGGTCGTGGCCGAGGGAGCCGGTGGCACCTTCGCCGCACGTGTCGAGCGTGACATCCGAGTCGAGCTCTCGGGCCGACGTCTTTCCCAGCTCAACATAGGCGACGGCTCGGTCTGTTTCGGTCGCCTCGACTTCTCCGACGGACTGCGCGCTTACGTAGGACGCATCGGGGTCTCCGACGAAGACGGCGAGCAACTCGTAGTCGACTGGCGGGCGCCCGTGGCCGAGCCCTTCTACCGGGCGACCCCTGCCGACCCGCTCGGGGTGGTCCGCCGGCGGCACTTCCTCTTCCGGGGCCGCCGCATCACGGGGATAGACGACGAGCTCCTCGACCACGAGCCGCCCGACGGGCTCGTTCTCATGGGGGAGGGAGCTCTCCTCGCCGGCCTCGAACGAGCGCGCAGCGGCCGGATGCACGAGATCGTCTCGACGATCCAGCGGGAGCAGGACGCCATCATCCGCTCGCACCTCGCCGGAGCGCTCGTCGTGCAGGGTGGCCCCGGCACGGGCAAGACGGCCGTGGCCCTTCATCGCGCCGCCTACCTTCTCTTCGCCCACCGCACTCGCCTCGAGCGAGACGGCGTCCTCCTCGTCGGGCCGAACCCTGTTTTCCTGCGCTACATAGAGCAGGTGCTGCCCTCACTCGGCGAGCACACGGTCGCCCTCGCCACGCCAGGCGAGCTCTACGTAGGCTCCGCCCGCGTCCGGGCGATCGAGCCCCGTCGCCTCGCCATCCTCAAGGGAGACGCGAGGATGGCTTCACTGCTCGCGAGGGCCGTACGGACACGCGAGCGACCCCTCAAGGCACCCCTCGTCTACCGCTACGGCCGCCACGAGCTGAAGCTCGAGCCGGCAGAGAGCGGAAGGATTGTCTTGGCGGCCCAGAGACGGCGTGGGACTCACAACTCGAGACGCATCGTCGTCGAGCGACTTGTCGCCCGTGCCCTCGTTCGAGCGTGGCGGGAGGCCGAGGCCCGCTACGTACGAGTTGGCAGGCGCGTCGGGTTGAGCGACGCAGAGGTGGCGCGGATGGCGGCAGTGATGCAGTCCGAGCTGCGGGAGGACGAAGGTGCCCATGCCGCCCTCGAGCGGATGTGGCCGGTCCTCACGCCCGAAGAGCTGTTGCACGACCTCTACGGTGCGCCGGCTCTCCTCCGTGAGGCAGGAAAGGGGCTCTTCGACGCCGAGGAGCTCGAAAGCCTCCAGCGGGAGCGCGCCTCCTCCTTCGGAGAAATCCCCTGGACCGAGGCAGACATCTCGCTCCTCGACGAGGCGGCACAGCTGCTCGGGCCGACGCGAAGGTCTCTTTGCCAGGAGGAGACGCTCCCGACAGGCGCCCGCCACTACGGTCACGTCGTCGTCGACGAGGCCCAGGGCGTCTCCGCCATGCAGTGGCGAGCGCTGTCGAGACGCTGCCCGGCCGGCTCGTTCACGATCGTGGGCGATCTCGGGCAGGCAAGCGGTCCCGCCCCGCCGGAGAGCTGGGAGCAGGCGCTCCAGCCGATGCGGCTGCGATCCGAGATGCGGGTCGAGGAGCTGACGGTGAACTACCGCACCCCTTCGGAGGTGATGAAGCTCGCCACGAGCGTGCTCGCCGAAGCGGCCCCCCGGCTGACGCCCCCGAGCTCGGTGCGCGAGTCGGGCGAGAGACCCCTCGTCGAGCGTGTCGGGCTCGACGAGCTCGTCGGTCGCGCCGTCGAGGTGGCGCGGCGCGAACGGCAGGCCGTCGACGGCGGCAGAACCGCCGTCATCGCGCCGTCGGAGCTTCTTTCCGATCTCGCCTCCCTGCTCGACGCACCCTGTGTCGTGCGTGACGACCGGCTGAGCGCCGCAGAAGCCCGACGAGTTCTAGATGCCCCAGTGGCCGTCTACTCGCTCGACACCGTCCGGGGCCTGGAGTTCGACTCCGTCGTCCTCGTCGACCCCTCGCGGCTCGTCCGTGAGCACGAGCAGGGGTTGCGCTCCCTCTACGTGGCTCTCACGCGAACGACGGGGAGGCTCAGCGTCCTCCACGCCGAACCGCTGCCGCCGAGCCTCGAGAGAGCGAGGAAAGATGAGACGCGCTAGCCGCCTTTGCGC
>JASHRK010000044.1 GCA_030037405.1 Acidimicrobiales bacterium
GTAGGCGTGCGACACGTGGGCGGAGGCGACGAGGAGCCCCTCGATTGCCGTGAGGGCTTCGATGGCGTCGTCGTAGAGGCCGGCGAGATCGGCCCAGCGAGCCGCCACCTCGATCGTGTCGACGACGATCCCGGCCCGGACGGCGGGGGCCAGAGCCGACACGTCGTTTCTCTCCTCGAGCCAACGGGCGACGAGAGTGGCCTCGAGCCGTTCGCCTCCTGCGGCGCCGCTCTCACGCTCGAGCACCTCCATGGTTGGACCGACGAAGGCCTCGTCTCCCTCGTCGAGGGCTATGAGGACGTTGCCGCCATCCCGGTCGAAGCTCCGCGCCGCTTCCCGCTCGTCGTAGAGGCGGAGCACCGCCGGGCTCGCCCCCGCCCGAAGAGTGCGGCGGAGCGCCTCGAGCCCGGCCACAAGAGAGGGAAACGCCCACGCCTGGCGCTCCTCGTGTTGCGGGAGAGGGTGGGCGCGCAGGCAGGCGGCCGTGACGATCCCGAGCGTTCCCTCGCTCCCGACGAAGAGCTGCGTCAGGTCTGGGCCGGTAGCCGAGCGGGGCCCACATCCCTGCAGGGCGCCGGTGCGCACGACGCGACCGTCGGCGAGGACGACCTCGAGCCCGGCAACGATGTCCTCGATCTTCCCGTAGCGCGTGGAGTACTGGCCGGCGCCGCGACAGGCGACCCAACCCCCGACGGTGGCGAGGTCTATCGACTGGGGACGGTGGCCGATGGTGAGCCCGTGGATCGAGGAGAGCTCTGCCTCGAGCTCTCGACCGATCGTCCCGGCCGCCACCGTGACGAGAAGTGAGGCCGGGTCGACTTCGCCGACTCCGCTCAGGCCGCAGCAGTCGAGGGCGATGCCGCCGAAGACCGGGACGGCACCTCCGCAGACGCCCGATCGACCGCCTGAGGCCGTGACAGGTGCCCCTGATGCGTTGGCGGCACGGAGGATGGAGACGACCTGCTCTCTCGTCGCCGGCCTGGCGACGACACCCGGGCGTCTCGGAGCCCGCCCCTCCAGCGCCCAGTGGAGCGCGAGCGGCCACCAGTCCCGCGCCGCGGCGGCGAGCGCCTCGGGTGCGGTCGACATCTCGGTGCCGCTTGCCTCGAGGTCGGCCAGCAGCCCGGGTGGGAGCTCGCAGGGTGTTGCCGAGAAGACGTCCTCGAGCTCGCCTGCCCGCACCCCCCACTCGATCGGGGGAGCGGCGTAAGGGTTCATGACGTTGCCAGGGCGTCGAAGGCGTCCGCGGCGTGGCGCCGCTTGCCCGTGTCCCAGCCGAGCTCGTCTCCTACCAGCTCGGCGACACGGGGCGCCCCCTCGCGGGTGGCGCGGGCGTCGAGCAGGAGTGCTCGCGTCCTGCGGGCGAGGACGTCCTCGAGCTCTCTCGCCATCTCGTAGCGCACGGCGAACACCGCCTCCGCCGCTATGTAGGGCAGGCCGGCTACTAGCGGCTCGGCAAGCTCGGGCCGCTCGCGCACGAGGCGGAGCACGGCGCCCGCCTCGCTCCCGTAGCGAGCCTCGAGGTGTGCGAGGAGCCACGGCTCGAAGCCCTTTGCGGTGCTGCTCAGGTCGCTTCCCGCGGCCCCCCGCAGCTTGAGCCGGCGAGTGCGGCAAGGGCGGGCGTCCACGCCGGCCACGCGGACCGCGGCGTCCACGGCGTCCTCGGCCATCTTCCGGTAGGTGGTGAGCTTGCCGCCCGTGACGGTCACGAGGCCCTCTCTCGAGACGGTGACCTGATGGCGCCGGGAGAGGTCTGCCGTGCGTTCGCCGGGCGGGCGTCGGCCCGAAGGGTTCGGCGCGAGCAGCGGGCGCAGCCCTGCCCAGCTGCCTGTCACGTCTGCCGCCGTGAGCGGTTCGCTCACGGCGGCGTTGACCGCTCTGAGGAGGTAGTCGACGTCCTCGGGCTCCACCGTCGGGCTGTCCATCGGTCCGTCGTAATCGGTGTCTGTCGTACCGATGTAGGTGTGATCGCCCCAAGGGATCACGAATATCGTGCGCCGGTCATTCGGGACGGGGAGGATCGCGGCCATCTCGCAGGGGAGCTTGGCGCGCTCGACGGCGACGTGGACCCCCTTGGCGGGGCGGAGCGAGCGCGGGTGCGCCCCCTCGGCAAGGGCGCGCACCTCGTCGGCGAAGACGCCGGTGGCGTTGACGACGCACCGGGCGCGGACGGCAAAGGGCGGCTTGTCGCCCGGGTCGACGAGCACTTCTGTCAGCCCACCGCCGCGAGCGGTCGAGATGCCCGTGACGGTGGCGTGGTTGGCGGCCACGCCGCCGTGGGAGAGCACGGCCGTCCGCATCACCTCGAGGGTGAGGCGGGCATCGTCGGCCCGGGCGTCGAAGTAGACGAAACCGGCAACGAGGCGGTCCCGGCGCAGCGTCGGGAGCTTGCGGGCGATCTCGTCTGCCGAGACCCTCCGGTGGCGCTTGCCGATCCTCCAGCCGCCCGAGAGGTCGTAGAGCCAGAGAGCGACCGAGTAGGAGTGGGCGACGGCTCGGTCGAGCACTTTGCCGCTCCCGAGCAACGGCACAAGAAACGGCAGCGGTTCCACGAGATGCGGGGCGTTCCGGAGGAGCCGCTGACGTTCGACGAGGTTCTCGTGGACGAGACCGAGCTCGTGCTGCTTCAGGTAGCGAAGCCCCCCGTGTACGAGCTTGGAGGACTTGGACGACGTGCCCGAGGCGAAGTCGTCCCGCTCGATCAGGCAGGTGGTGAGCCCACGGCTGGCGGCGTCGAGGAGGACCCCGGCTCCCGTGATCCCTCCGCCGACGACGAGGACGTCGAAGTCGCCGGACTCCAGGCTCTCCAAGGCCACCGCTCGATCGAAGACGGTGACCGGCGGGATGGGCATCTGCGACAGCTTGCCACAGGCACCGGTGGCCAGGGCCTGCCCGCGTCCCGGCCGACGGACCATACTCCCAGAGGCCTGCCCACGTCCCGGGCGGCGGATCATACTCCTAGTTGGGAGAAGGTGTTGACAAAAGAGCGTCCGCTCGGCGATAATTAGATTTCCCCCGAAGAGCAGGTGGTACTGATGGCGGCGCATTCAGGGGAACCAATATTCAAGTGGGGCGATCTTCGCGCACCAGACCTAGAGAGTGAAGAGCAATGAACGCCACGTGGCGCAACAGAGCCGCATGCCGGGGACTTGACCCCGACATCTTCTACCCGGCGTCGGACGAGGACGCCTGGGAGGCGAAGGCCGTCTGCGACGCGTGTCCCGTGCGCGAGGCCTGCCTCGAGCACGCGCTCGCCGCCCGCGAGCGCGAGGGGGTTTGGGGCGGAGCCACCGAGCGCGAGCGGCGCCGCATCCTTCGTCATCGCCGGCGGTCCGCTTAATCGCCGGCGGTGTGCTTAGTAGCCTTCCTGCGTGGAGTTCACCCTCTCTGACGAGCTGAGCCAGCTACAGGAGACCGTCCGTCGTTTCGCCAGGGAGAAGGTGAAGCCGCGGGCGCGGGAGATCGACGAGTCGGGCGACTACCCGCAGGACCTCTTTGAGGACTTCGCCGCCGCCTCCCTGCTCGGGCTGTGCATACCCGAGCAGTACGGTGGATCGGGGGCCGGGATCATGGGTCTCACCATCGCCATCGAAGAGGTGGCGAAGTACTCGAGCACCGCCGCTCTGATGCTCCTCCTCACGCGGCTCCCGACGGGCCCTGTCATGATCGCCGGCTCGGAGGAGCAGAAGAAGAGGTACCTTCCCGGGATCGCGGACGGGACGACTCGGGCCGCCTTCGGCCTCTCCGAGCCCGGGGCGGGAAGCGACGTCGTTGGCATGCGCACGCGGGCGACGCCAGACGCGGGCGAAGAGGGGGGCTACGTCCTGAACGGCACCAAGTGCTGGATGTCGGGCGTCGCCCAGGCCGACTGGTACACCGTCTTCGCCAAGACGGGCGATCCGGCGAGCCGCCGGCACGACTCGATCACGGCCTTCATCGTGGACCGCTCCTCTCCGGGACTAAGCGTCGGCTCGATAGACCGCAAGATGGGCGTGCGGGGGGTCGACACCGGCGAGCTCCTCCTCGAGGACGTCCACGTGCCGAGGGAGAACGTCGTCGGGGAGGTCGGAGGGTTCCGTCTCGCCATGCTCGGCCTCAACTCGATGAGGCCGGTCGTCGCCGCGAGGGGCATCGGCCTCGCCGAGGGCGCCCTCATGTACGCCACCGAGTACGTGAAGACGAGGAGTGCCTTTGGCGGAACGATCGCCGACTTCCAGGGGATCCAGTGGGAGATCGCCAAGATGGCCGTCGAGATCGAGGCGGCCCGGTTGCTCACTTACAGGGCGGCCTGGCTCGCAGATGAGGGAAAGTTCACGAGCGAGTGGGTCCCGCACCTCTCGATGGCCAAGTACCACGCTACCGAGGTAGCCGTGAAGGCGTCGGGTCTCGCCCTCCAGCTGCTCGGCGCCGCAGGCTACATGAAAGACCACCCGACCGAGCTCTGGTACCGGGATGCCCGCCAGCTCACGATCGTGGAGGGCACCTCGCAGGTGCAGCTGAACCTGATCGGGCGGGGCGTCCTCGACCACAGTCTCTGGTGGGACTGACCAGGTGGTAGCAGGGACGGGGGACCTTGCCCGAGAAGGTTGCGACGACTCGTGCCCGTGACGCTCGCTGAGCTGGGCGGGTGGCCCGGAGTGCTCGGGCGGTTGTGTCGCCGGGAGGACCTCTCTGCCGACGAGGCTGCCGCCGTGCTCGGGACGATCCTCGCCGGCGAGGCCCTCCCCACCCAGGTCGCTGCCTTCGCGGCGGCGATGCGTGTCAAGGGCGAGACGGCAGAGGAGATGATCGGTCTCGTGAGGGCGATGCGAGAGCACGGTGAGCACGTCGCAGCCGGTCCGGGTCTGCTCGACACCTGCGGCACCGGCGGCGACCGGAGCGGCACGGTGAACGCCTCGACGATGGCCGCCATCGTGGCGACGGCAGCCGGAGCCCGCGTCTGCAAGCACGGCGGCCGTGCGGCGAGCTCAATGACAGGGGCGGCCGACGTGCTCGAGGCGCTCGGCGTTGCCGTCGACCTCGGGCCGGATGGGGTCGCGAAGTGCATCTCCGAAGTGGGGATGGGTTTCTGCCTGGCGCCGAGGTTCCACCCGGCGATGCGGCACGCCGCACCCGTGCGCCGGGAGCTCGGCGTTCCCACGGTGTTCAACTTCCTCGGGCCCCTCGCCAACCCTGCCGGGGCCACGCGCCAGCTCGTGGGCGTGAGCGACCCCGCCATGGCTCCGAGGATGATCGCCGTCCTCGAGGCGAACGGCGCCGAACGTGCGATGGTCGTCTTCGGTCACGACGGGCTCGACGAGCTCTCGACGGGCGCCCTCTCAAGCGTCACCGAGACGAGACGGAAGCCGGACGGCAGCTACGAACGCCGTGACTACGTCGTCGACCCGACCGCTTTCGGGTTCCGCCTCTCGTCGCGAGACGAGCTCCAAGGAGGCTCTCCCGAGCACAACGCGGCCCGCGTGCGCGCCATCCTCGGGGGCGAGCCGGGCCCGCAGCGGGACTTCCTTCTTCTCAACGCCGGTGCCGCCCTCGTCGTCTCAGGCGCTGTGCCGGAGCTCTCGGAGGGCATTGGCCTTGCTGGCGCGACCATCGACTCGGGAAAGGCGCTTTCCAGCCTGGAGGAGCTGATCCGGGTGTCTCGTGACTGCGCCGAGGCGGGCATGAGCTAGGCGCCTCGCTGAGGCCAACGAGCGAGCGCAGCGATGAGCTG